>JBOHUP010000001.1:0-2106 GCA_050734615.1 Candidatus Dormibacteraceae bacterium
GGATGGCCTCCGACATCGTCATCAGCTTGCCGGCCATGGCGCCCCGCGCCTTACCGACCGATGGATTGCATGTAGCCGCGATGGTTGCGTTCGATCTCTCCGATCGAGTCGCCCCCAAACTTCTCCAGGAACGCCTCGGCCAGCGTGAGCGCTACCACCGCCTCACCGATGACGCCCGCCGCCGGGACGACGCATACGTCGCTGCGCTCGTAGTGGGCCTCGACTTTCTCCTTGGTCTTCAGGTCCACGGACCGCATCGGCTTCTTCATCGTCGAGATCGGCTTGATCGCGACGCGGAGATCGATCGGCTCGCCGTTGCTCATCCCGCCGGTGAGGCCGCCGGCGCGATTGGTCAGGTGACGGAAGCCGCCGTCTTCGTATTCGATCTCGTCGTGAAACTGCGAGCCGCGGCGAGAGACGCCTTCGAACCCGGCCCCGAACTCCACGGCCTTGATGGCGTTGATCGAGAGCACGGCCTGGGCGAGACGCCCGTCCAGCTTGCGGTCCCAATGGACGTAGCTGCCGAGTCCCGGAGGCACCCCGCGCGCGATGATGCGAAAGGTGCCGCCGAGCGTGTCGCCCTGCTCGCTGACCTCGTCGATCAGCGCCACCATCCGCGCCGAGGCGTCGGGGTCGGGACAGCGGACCGGCGAGGATTCGATCAGCTCGACCGACACCCTGTCGGCATCGCCCGGCGCGTAGCCCATCTCGATGGTGCCGATCGACTGGGTGAAGCTGATGATGTCGACGCCGAAATGGCCGAGGAGCTTGCGGGCGACGCCGCCGGCGGCGACGCGTGTGGCGGTTTCGCGCGCCGAAGAGCGCTCGAGGACGTTGCGGATGTCCTCGTGGCCGTACTTGAGGGCGCCGGCGAGGTCGGCGTGGCCCGGTCGCAGCCTGGTCACTGGCTTGGGTGCGAAGCCTTCCTTTGACGCGGTCATCTCCGCCGTCCAGTTGACGTGGTCCTTGTTCTCGAGCACCAGCGTCACGGGGCTGCCGATGGTGACCCCGCCGCGCACCCCGCTCACGATTCGCGCCACGTCGGTCTCGATCTTCTGCCGGCCGCCACGACCGTGCCCGCCCTGGCGCCGAGCCAGGTCGCGCCGCAGGTCCTCCTGCGAGAATTCGAGTCCGGCGGGCAATCCTTCGATCACGACCGTCAGCTGCGGACCATGTGACTCGCCCGCGGTCAACCACCTCAGCATCGACACTCAGGCGATGATAGAGCCCAGTGCCAAGAGCCCTCGAGGTGGCCATGGTCGACGTCGGCGGCACTCTGTGGCCGAACTCGTGGCCTTTCCGCGAGACGGACGGCCTCGGTCGGAGGCAGAGAATCGCGGCCGCCCTGCCCACCGTCGAACCCACCAGAGTCCAGGCGCTGGCCGATGACCTCATCAGGAGCAGCCGCCCGGGCGACGAGGTGCGAAGCGTGACGACCGAAAAGGAAATCGTCGTCAAGGCCGAGGTCCTGATCGCCGGCTGCCTGGCCCGCCACGGCATACCCGCGGAACCTGAAACGCTCACCCGCATCCGACGTGCGATGTCAATCCCGGTCGCCGATCCCATGCGGCCGTTGCCCGGCGCGCGCGACCTGCTCGCCGAGATTCACGCCTTGGGAATGCGCACTGTCATCGCCAGCAACACGTACTGGCGGGACGCCGACAGCTATTGGGAAGACTTCCGGTTCCTCGGCATGGCGCAGGACATCGACACCATCGTCACTTCGGTCGACGCGGGACACCTGAAACCACATCCAGCGGTCTTCGAGATGTCCCTGCGCTGGGCGGGAGTTGCCCCCGAGCGCTGCGTGGTGATCGGCAACCGCGAGGAGAATGACATCGAGCCCGCCCTGGCCCTCGGGATGTGGACGATCCTGGTCCACCCCGACGACCCCCCGCCCGAGGCCACTCGCGCGCATGCCGTGGCGCCGGACCTGTGGGCATGCGCGACGGCCCTGAAAGCTATGCTCGGCACCTCGTGAGACAGGAGATGTCACGTGACGTGGAGCGCGTCGTCGTCGCGCTCGACGTCAACGGCGAGCGCGCGGAGCTTCTCGTGCCTGTGCACAAGACCCTGCTCGAGGTCCTCCGCGAGGACATGCTGCTC
>JBOHUP010000002.1:0-6496 GCA_050734615.1 Candidatus Dormibacteraceae bacterium
GCGGAGCGGGGCCTTGGTTCTGTGACGGCTTGAATTACTTGGCCCAGCCTTCGACCATCGGGATGTATGAGGCCACCATGGGTCCGAGGACCGGGAAGTTGACGCGACGGCCAGCTGCCTGCAGCGCAAGGATCACGCCGAGAACCCAGACCACGAACCAGATGAAGCCCCAGATCGTGGCGATGATGGCAAGCGGCCAGATGATCGCCGAGATGACCCAGAGCACGATGTACACGGCGAACATCGCACCGTGAACCAGGACGGCGTTGGCCGAGTTGGCCTTGACGTCAGGGTCGTCCTTGCCGACAAAAAGGAAGATCAGGCTGCCGATGGGCGGAAACAGCGCCCAGGCCAGAATCGTGTACAGGTTCTTGTTGCTCCCCGCTGCGCTCGGCGTCCCACCACCCATCGGGGAGGGCTGGCTGGGGGGCGGGGGCGGAATCTGCGACATTGGCTACTTCCTCCTACTCACGGGCTGTTTGCGCGCCCGATTATGGGATCAAGGACGCGAAAACGCCAGAGTCATCCGCAGGTCGCGTACACCGGCGCCTGAGTTCGAACGGATCTCTGGTAGGCTCGCGAACGAGATGACCGACTCTGGTCAGCCGTCGACCCCATCCTCCAACCAACCGCAGCTGGGGGTCCCGTCGTGGGCACCCACGCCTGAGCAACCTCCCGCCCCGCCGCCACCGTCCGCTGCGGCGGCTCCCGACCCGAACATCAATGAGGTCGCGGTCACCATGCGCCTCATCCCGGTCCCGCCTGCCTCGACTCCGCCGCCGCCGGTGACCGCGATCACGACGCCGCCGCAGATCCCCGGCGAGCGGTACATCGGCAAGTACCGCGTGAAGAGGGAGCTCGGACGTGGCGGCATGGGCGCCGTTTATCTCGCGGAGCAGCCTGGCCTCGGGCGCGAGGTGGCGATCAAGCAGCTGGTGGCTTCCGCGGCTGCGGACCCGGTCGCGTTGAAGCGGTTTCTGCAGGAGGCGCAGGTGATGGCCCGGACGAGCCATCCCAACCTGGTCCAGGTGCACGACCTCGAGCTGATGGGCACCGAGAACTACATCGTCCTGGAGTTCATCCGGGGCAAGTCGCTGCGCGACTGGATCAGCCAGGGTTCGATCCAGCCGCCGCAGGTCTTCGCCGTCATGCACGGTGTGCTGCAGGCGCTGGACTACGCGCACAAGCGCGCGATCGTGCATCGAGATATGAAGCCGGAGAACGTCCTCATCTCAGACGACGGCATGGTGAAGGTCGCCGATTTCGGCATAGCCCGTCTCACCGACGACACGGGTGCCAGTGGGACGGCGACCAAGACGGGAACCACGGTTGGAACGCCCCAATACATGTCGCCCGAGCAGGTCTCCTCCAGCAAGGTCGACGGTCGCAGCGACCTCTATTCGGCTGGGATCATGTTTTACGAGCTCGTCGCGGGCCAGCCCCCGTTCACCGCGTCCGCCGCGGATGGTCCCTTCACGCTGATGGCCAAGCACGTGCAGGCGCCGCCCAAGCCTCCTTCAGTGTTCCGCCCCGGCCTGGACCCGATGCTCGAGCAGGTGATCCTGAAGGCGCTGGCCAAGCGGCCCGAGGACAGGTTTCAGACCGGCCAGGAGTTCGATGACGCCATCTCGGCGGCGGCCGACCGAATGTGCCCGCGCTGGCAGCGCAGCCTGGAGCCCGGAGCGGATCTGGCGCGCATGGTGCCCGGGGCCGAACCGCCGCCGGTCGCGCCCGCGACTCCGATCGGCATCGCCATCGCGCAACCGGCGATGGCGATGCCGGCCCAGGCGGGCTATAACCCGGCTCCGCCCCTCAAGCCGATGGCCAAGAAGACGTCCGGGTGCATAGCCGTCCTCATGCTGATCATCGTGGTGGTCTCGGTGGCCGGCCTCAGCGCAGCGTCCGCGCTGCACTAGCTCTAGTTCGGCGAGGTACCTCGCTGGGCCAGTGCATGCTCGGCGGCTTCGCCGACCAGGATGTCGCGTGAGCCGGCTGCCCCGGCTGCGATCACGGTCTGCTGCGTGTACTGCGACGTGCAGGTCTGATGGACCTGCGTCGCCATCTCGGTCGGGAACTGCACCCACGCCGAGGAAGGCGTCTCACGGATCGCCTGGACGGCGTAGATGCGGAACGTCTCAGCCGACTTGCCCTTCAGCTGCACACCCGGCACCAAGTCCACCGCGATGTAGCCCTTGCTCATCTGGTACGTCTCCTCGCCGATCAGGACGTGGAAGGCGGGAGCGTTGGCGCAGAACCGCGCTGCGGTGTTGACCGTGTCGCCCAGTGCCGTGTACTGGATCCGGCTTCGCGAGCCCATGTTGCCGACGACCGCGGGCCCGCTGTTGATGCCGATGCCCCAGCTGATCGGAGGCAACCCCTTGGCCAGCAGCTTCTGTTCCAGCTCCGGGGCGTGGTTGATCAGGTCGTAAGCGCAGCGCACCGCGAGCAGAGCGTGGTTTTCCTGGAGGCGGGGCGCGTTCCAGAAAGCCATGATCTCGTCTCCGACGTATTTGTCGACCGTGCCGTCCCACTTGAAGATGAGGCCGCTGAGATGGTCCAGGTAGGTGGTGACCAGCTCGGTGACGTCTGACGGCGCCATCGACTCCGACATCGAGGTAAAGCCCCGGATGTCGACGAACAGCAGCGTGATGTCGCGCCGTTCGCCACCGCGCCGGATGTCATCGACGCCGCGGCGTGTCCTGGCGAGCTGGGCCACGATCTCTGGTTTCAGGTACTGGCCGAAGAGTGCGGTGACCTTGCGCTTCTCTCGATCCTCGTACAGGAAGCGGTAGGCGGTCACGCCGGCGTAGGTCAGGGCGATCGCAAGCCAGGGATGGAACAGATCCGGCACGAAGTTGAAGAACGACGCAAGCGCGGACATCGCGAACGTGAACACAACCATTGCCAGGAGGGTGCCCACCAGGCCCCAGAACACGCTGACACGCGTCACGCCGACCGCGGTCGCGAGACCAAGGACGAGGATGAGCAGGAAGACCAACCACGCTGGCTCGCGGGTGATGAGCTTGGAAGGGCTGCCGGGAACGGCGGTCGCCCCAAGAAGCATCTGGACGACGTTGGCGTGGATCTCGACTCCGGCCATGGCCTGCGTGCCGTTGGTGCCGGCGCTCGTCGTCACGAGCTGCTCGTCATGCACACCGGTGAGGCCGTCGTAACCGATCAGCACAACCTTGCCTTTGATGGCGTCGGGCGAGACGGCCCCGCTGTAGACCTGCGCGAAGTCGACGTAGTGGTTGAAATGCTGGAAGTTTCCCGGTGGACCAGAGAAGTTGATGAGGATCGAGCCGGAACTGTCGACGGGCACGCTCCAGGCCTGGCCGAAGGCTGCCGTCCCGTTGGCAACGCGGAGGTCGGCCGCGTTCTGGAATCCAGGTCCGAGCGAGGCGGCGCGATAAAGGGCCAGGCCGAAAGTGTCGATGAGGGGCGTGGCGCATGTGCCGGCCGCGTAGCACGCCGGCTGAACGAGGACGGGAATCCGGCGCGCCACGCCGTCGCGGTCGAGCAGGAGGTCGGATGAAGCCATCGCGACGTCCGGATCTGGCTGCAAGCAGGCGGTCTTCGGATCCGGATTCGCATCGCCGCAGCGGAACGCCTTTAGGGGCAGCTGGTCGGTGCTCGTATTCGTCTGGACGACCTGGCCGTTGATGACGTCCACGTTTCCCGCATAGGACAGGACGACCGGAACGGTGCTCTTGGCCAGCGCCGCCGCGAACTGCGCGTCGGTCTTGGGGTCTCGCGAGTCCGAGAACCCGATGTCGAACCCGACCGCCGCCGCGCCGTCCTTCTCGAGGTTCTCGAGTGCGGTGGCATACACGTTGCGCGGGACCGGGTACTGGCCGATCGTCTTGACGCTCGCGTCGTCGATGCCGACGATGACGACGTCCTGGCCGGGGTCGTACTGGTTGGCAAAGCGGTCCTCAGGGTGGACCGAGACGTTGACCAGGCAGCCGGTTGGGCCGGCGTCGCAGGTCACCTGCTGCGTGTAGAGCCAGTAGATCGCACCGCTCAACACCAACGCCAAGACCACCGCCACGACGGTTCGGTACGTGTACCAGTAGCGGATGTTGCGGCCCACGGGCGGAGGGATCATAAACCCGCCACCGCTTGTCACTACGATCGAGCGAATGGCAGTGCGCTGCGGGATCGCCGGCTGGATCGACAAGTCCCTGATCGACTCCAAGCTGTTCTACCCGCTCAACGTGAAAACCTCCGAAGAGAGGCTGAACTTCTATGCCACCCAGTTCTCCATGGTCGAGGTTGACTCCACCTACTACGGCATGCCCAAACCGGAGAACTCCGAGCTGTGGGTGGCTCGCACCCCGGCCGGTTTCACCTTCGATATCAAGTCGTTCTCCCTTTTCACCAACCACCCGACCAAGCCGATGGCCCTTCCCAAGGACATCCGCGACGAGCTGCCCGAGAAGCTTCGAGACAAGAACATCTACCTCGACCAGATGCCGGACGAGCTCATGGACGAGTCGTGGGAGCGCTTTAGGGTCGCCCTGGAACCGCTGCGGGCCGCCGGAAAGCTCGGCGCGGTGTTCTTCCAGTTTCCACCGTGGTTCCTTCCATCGTCGCGCTCGCTGGCCTACATCGAGCAGTGCCAGGAGCGCATGTTCGGGTTTCAGGTCGCCGTCGAGTTACGCAAACCTGAGTGGCTGGATGCCAGGCACCTCGACGGAACGCTGGCGTTTCTGCGGTCGCGCGACATCCCTCTCGTCGCAGTCGACGTGCCCCCCGGACACAAGACGAGCATGCCGCCCGCGTCCGACGTCACGTCGGCCAAGCTCGCGGTGATCCGCTTTCACGGTCGTAACCATGAGACGTGGGACATCAAGGGCGCACCGCCGAACCTTCGGTTTCGCTACGACTACAAGGACGAAGAGCTTGCGGAGTGGGTGCCCAAGATCAAAGAGATGGAGAAGTCGGCCAAGCAGGTGCACGCCGTGATGAACAACAACTATTCGAACTACTCGGTGAAGAACGCGCAGCAGCTCGAAAAGCTGCTCGCAGCGTGGCAGAAGTAGCGCTCAGCTTTCGAGCTGTCCCGTGCCGATGAGGTGTGGGGTCGCACGCCTTCTCGCCTCGCCCAGCGCGTGGTCCATCAGTCCCCCGAAGATCGGCTCCGCGAGCTGTCCGAGGCGGACGGGCAGGACCATTGCGTCGCGGCGCGGGAACCGTGCCGTGCGCACGATCAGGCCGGCGACCCAGGATGCCGGATACTGCGGCCCGACCGGCGATTCGTTGCCCTCGAAGAACTCGGTTCCCGCGGTTCCGCCTGGGTAGACCGCACAGACTTTGACCCCGGTGCCCGAAAGCTCGCCGCGAAGCGCGTGCGAGAAGCCGACGACGGCATGCTTGGTGGCAGAGTAGATGGCGGCGTAGGGCGAGGCCCGAAATCCGACGACAGACGCAACGTTGATGATCACGCCCCGCCTACGTTCCAGCATCCACGGCAGGGCCGCTTGGGTGGTCAAGACAACTCCTTTGAGGTTGGTGGCGATCAGCTCATCGACCTTGTCTTCGGGCATCTGGTGCAGGCGCCCGATCCAGCCCACGCCGGCGTTGTTGACCAGCACGTCGAGCCGCACGTGATGACGTATCGCCGCTGCGATGAACGCACGCGCCTGCCCATGGTCGCCTACGTCCAGCTGCCGGGCGTTGACGTCGGACGAGCCGGCGTGGCGGCACTTCATGGCCACAGCCTCCAGGCGGTCGAGGCGCCGCGCCCCGAGCCCTAGTCTCGCCCCGCGCCGTGCGAAAGCCAGCGCGGTCGCCTCGCCGATGCCACTCGAAGCCCCGGTGATCACCACGACTGCGCCTCTCAGCCGCACCTGGCTATCTTGGGCCCCAGCAAACTCACGGCGCAGCCCCCGAGTTCTGGGATTCGCTCATGGTCAGCCGTAGAATCCCGATCAGTGACGCATAGATGAAAGCCCTGACCTATCGCGGCGAAGGCGACGTCAAGGTCGCCGACGTGCCCAAGCCGTCGATCACTGCGCCCGGAGACACCCTGGTGAGGGTCACGCTCGGGGCGGTGTGCGGCTCCGACCTCCACATCTATCACGGGCACACGCCCATGAACGAGGGCGCTGTGCTCGGTCACGAGTTCGTGGGGGTGGTCGAGGACGTCGGCTCCGAGGTCAAGCGGTTCAAGCCTGGTGACCGGGTCGTGGCGAGCTTCTTCACCTCCTGCGGCCACTGCGCGCTGTGCCGCAAGGGCTGGTTCAACCAGTGCGTCGAAAAGGCGACCTTCGGACATGGCGACTACTTCGGCGGGCTCGGCGGAGGCCAGGCGGAGTACGTAGTGGTGCCTCTCGCGGACCATTCGATGGAGGCGATTCCGGCCGGGATGAGCGACGAGAGCGCCATTTTCGTCGGCGACATCCTCGCCACCGGCTACTTCGGCGCCGAGCGGGCCGAGATCAGGCCCGGTGACGTGGTGGCGGTCGTCGGTGCGGGCCCGGTCGGCCTGATG
>JBOHUP010000003.1:0-3068 GCA_050734615.1 Candidatus Dormibacteraceae bacterium
GCACCTATAAGCATCAGGTCAGGTTCAAAAGCGCCTTCTAATGCTGCCTACGCGTCAGGAACTTCGGGCTAGGCGAGCTTGATGCGGTTCGCCCGCGGGCCCTTCTGGCTCGGCTCGATCTCGAAGCTGACGCGTTCTCCGCCCGCCAGCGAATCGAAGTTCACGCTCGAGTCAAGGCCGGTGCGGTGGAAGAAATACTCCCGTCCATCCTCTGCGGCGATGAAGCCGAAGCCACGGTCGGAGACCAGCTTTTTGATGGTGCCTGTCGGCATGTCCCCAACTCCTCTTCTCGAAAGCTAGCCACGAACGCACGGGTCCTTTCGAGAAGATCCCGACCGCGGCGAACATCGCCCGCCGCCGAGCGACGAAATTACCTTACCACCGCTCCGGCGATATGGATTAAGCCGCTAAAAGGGCGACTCCGGCGAGGGTTGCCGCGGCCCCTGAGAGCTTCCACACAGCCCCCTTGCGCTCCCGCAGCCGCCACACGCCCCAGACGGCGACGGCGACGATCGCCGTCTCGCGCACCGGCGCCACGACCGCAAGCGGAGCCAGGCTCAAAGCCCACAGAACCAAGGCATAACCGGCCCACATGAACACGCCGATCAGCACCGATGACCGCCAGCCGGGAACTTCTGACACATTCAGAGCAGGCGCCCGGCCGACGCGCGATGCGACTCGGATCGAGATCGAGAGCTCGATCGCCATGACGGTGAAAAGCAACCCCCCGTAGAGCCACGGCGATGTGAGTCGCACGCCGACGCGATCGACCGACGTGTAGAGCGCAATCGCGACGCCGGTGAAGAGCGCGGGCAGCGTCGCGCGGCCGGTGGCCTGCGAAAAGGTGACCGTCAGGATCCCGACCAGGAGCAGACCCACCCCGGCCAGCTGCAGCGGCACCAGCCTCTCCCCGATCACCGCGAGGGCGAGCACGACCGCGATCAGGGGTGCCGAGCCGCGTGCGACGGGGTAGACCGCGGACAGCTCGCCGCGACGGTACGCCGTCGAGAGAAGCCAGATATAGGCCGTCTCGAGGGTCGCGGATAGAAGGCACAGCCCGGCGGCGGCGAGAGGAATGCCTGGCCGCCCGAGGAGCAACCAGGCCAACAGCGCCGCCGCAGCCCCCAAGAACCCGGATGCGAACGTGGCGCGCTCGAACGTGATCAGCGGGTCGCCGCTCACCTTGACCAGCACGTTCCACGTGCCGTGAAGCGCCGCTGCGGCCAGCGCGAGGGCGATGGCGGCCGCGATCATGCCGGCCGGCGGCGCCGCGCGAGCAGCCGGCCCAGCAGGCGATACACCTCGGGGTTGACCAGGAGTCCGTTGTGGCTGCCCCATGCGGGGAGCGACGGGATGTCGGGCCTGAGGCACGCGCGAAAGTTGACGACCTCATCGGAAGGGGTGTAGATCGAGGTGGTCGGGACGACCGGGGTCAGTGCCAGCTCGTGGTCGAAGCGCCCCTCGGAATTCAGCTTGCGCCCATACGCGATCTCGTTTGCGATCTTGACGACGCCCACCGCGTGATGGGTCAGCGTCCCAAGGTCGGTCCAATCCGCCAGCGGAGCGCCCAGCGTGATCACCTGCTCGACAGCCTGAGGCCGGCGATGGGACAGGACCTTGGCCAGCAGCCCTCCGCGGCTGTGGCCGACCAGGCTCACCCTCACGCCGGCCTCAGCCTCGATTTCGATCAGCCGGCGGCGCAGACCCGCAAGCATGTGCTCGGATTCGCGGACGTTGAAGACGATCCCCGAAAAGTGCGGTTGGTAACCGACCCGCTCGAGCCAGCCGTGCAGCGTACCCATCAACCAGTCGCCCGACAGAAAGCCGGGGACGAGCAGCACCGGTCGGCCGTCCCCGTGGGGAACGCCCCGGCCGCGAAACACCGGGTCGCGCAGGAGCGACGTCAGCTCACGCAGAGACAGCGGATCCAGCAGCCTCACAGCGAGCGATCGTATTTTGTCGGGCCGTGTCGGCGGCGGATTTGAGCGGGCGGGCGCCAGGTTGCTAGGTCGCGTAGACGCCCCCGTCGGTCCCGACCTGGACGGCGATCGATGCGAGGGGCGTCGGCGCCGGCCCAGCGATGACAGCCGCGCCATGAGCGGGATCGAACAACGCACCGTGGCATGGGCACGTCAGAACCTTCTGGTGGGAGTCATACGCGACCTGACAGCCGGCATGCGTGCAAACCGCGTCGAACGCGACCACCTCGCCGCCTGACAAAGCCACAGCCACGCCGGGGTCGCCGGTCGCCGGGTCTTGGAAGTTGAGGAAGCCCTGCGCCTGAAGGTCGGACAGGGCGCCGATCCTGGTGCCGGCCGGTGGGGCGACTGGGGTCGGGCTCGCACCCGGGGTCGGCGTTGAGCCGCCGCCCTGGTTGGCCTGGATCGCCCCGGGGCGGGGCCGCGGGAGCAGTGCCAGGACCGCGACCGCCGCCACGGCCGCGCTGCCCAGCTGCAGCAGCAGGCGGCGACGCTGCAGGTCAGCCATCGCCTGGCGCCCGCTCGGGGCTGGTGCATGCGGCCCGAAGAGCAGCGGCCGGGCGGTCAGGACGCCCTGGTCACCGACGAGGACGAGCGTGATCCAGGCGACGGCATAGATGCTGTCGGAACCCAGGAAATAGGGCTGGATCGTCCAGCTCGCCGTCAGGAACAGAACGAAGCTGACCAGCGCTCCGCCGGCGGCGGCCCACCGGGTGGCGAGGCCGAGCAGAACCAGGACGCCGATCGCAAGCTCGGCGCCGATCACGCCGATCCCGGTGAGCTGAGGGACCGGCAGGGCGAAGAAGTCGAGGAGGAAGCCGATCGGCGAGTGGGTGCTGAATCCCTGCAGCTGGGTTCCGATGTAAGTCGACGATCCCGGCTGGAGGAAGCCCGGATCGGAGATCTTCTGCAGCCCGGCATAGGTGAAGGTCACGCCCAGAAACATGCGCAAGGGCACGGTCCCATAGACCAGCCGGTCAGCCGGGCTGGGGCCTGGTCGGACTGGGGCCTGGACGCGCTTTTTGCCCACTGCCTGGGACGTTACCCGGAATCAACGTCCGGATCGCTCAGGGTCCCCTGTGAGTTGGC
>JBOHUP010000004.1:0-2081 GCA_050734615.1 Candidatus Dormibacteraceae bacterium
CGACGCCGCAGGTCCGGGCCGACATCGCCGGCAGCCTGGAGCTGCGAGACCCGTTCTTATCTGTCAGCGGATTCAACCGCCCGAGCCTTGTGCTTTCGGTCATGCGCTGCCGCGGCGAGCGGGCCAAACGCGAAGCATTGCGCGGCCATATCGCGACCAGGGTTCAGCAGGCTCTGGTGTACGTCGGCACGGTGGCCGCGGCGGAGGAGCTGGCGAGCGAGCTTGGCGTCCCTTGCTACCACGGTCGCCAGGACGCCGAGCTGCGGCGGCGTACTCAGGAAGACTTCACCGCTGGTCGCGCACGTGTCGTCGTGGCGACGTCCGCGTTCGGGATGGGCGTGGACATCGCCGGGATCAGGCGGGTGATCCACTACCACCTGCCGGGGAGCCTGGAGGCTTATTACCAGGAGGCCGGCCGCGCAGGGCGCGACGGCCGGCCTGCCGAGTGCACCATCCTCTACAGCCCAGCCGACCGCGACCTGCAGGCGTTCTTCATCGAACGGTCCGGCCTGGAAGAAGGCTCTCCGCTGAAGGACCACGCATATGCCCGGCTCGCCCAGATGATGGCTTACGCCGAGATGCGCGAATGCCGGCACGCCCGCATCGCGGACTACTTCGGCGAGGAAGGCGTGGCGCGGCAGTGCTCGGCCTGCGACAACTGCCTGACGTCTTCTCCGCCCGAGGAAGCGGTGCCGGCGGACGTGGTGCGCGCCGGGCTGGCCGCCATCACGCGCTTCAGCGGCCGGGTCGGGCTCGGCAACGTGGCAGCCGTGCTGGGCGGGCGGCGCACCAAGTGGTCGATTGCCCAGCCGTGGGTCCAGGAGCTCCCTTTCCACGGCACGCTCAATCGCTGGAAGGAGGACCGGATCAAGCTCCTCCTGGCGGAGCTCGTCAGGGCCGGGCTGGCCCGCCAGAGCTCGGGGGAATACCCCGTCGTTGAGATCACTGCGGCCGGGCGCGACGCCGTGACGCTGCGGACCGCCCCCTCGCTCACGCTGCCGGCCGAAGCCAAGCGGGCGGCGGCGGCGGACATCCCCGCCGCGACCATGGACCGGTTGCGCCGGTGGCGGCTCGAGACGGCCCGCGCCGGTGGCGTTCCCGCCTACGTGGTCTTCCATGACGCGACGCTCACGGCAATCGCGGCGGCTAAGCCGGCGAGCCTGGCCGAGCTCCTGCGCGTGCCTGGAGTCGGCGATTCAAAGCTGCGGAAATACGGCGAGGAGGTCCTCGAGGTCCTGCGAACGGACCCCGGCCCGCCGGTTTTTTAGCCTTGACTTAATATTCTCCGGGCGGCAACCATCGTTTCGAGCACGTGCTCATGGAGGTTCGACGATGACCACACAGGTAGTGGGTACGCGCCAGGTTTTCGAGCACCACGTCCAGGCCCTCGGGAGAGGCGACGTGGAAGCCATCCTCAGCGACTACACGGAGGATTCCGTCCTGATCACCGCGGACGCCGTCCTCAAGGGTCGCCAGGCCATCAGGGCCGGGTTCGAAGGCTTCGTGGCAGGCATCTTCAAGCCGGGCACATACGAGTTCACGATGGACACGGTGCACGTGGAAGATGACGTGGCGTACGCCGTCTGGCACGCCAAGTGCGCCTCGGTGGACATCGTGCTCGGGACCGACACCTTCCTGGTCAAGGATGGGAAGATCGCAGTCCAGACCTTCGCCGCGAAAATCAGCCCTCACACGTAGTCGCCGGCCTCTGAAGCGCCGAAACCGCAGTAACCTTGGCCGAACAATTCACGCGATTCAGGGAGGGGAGCCGTGGTCAAGAAGATCCTGCTGAGCGAATCCGACATCCCGGAGCGCTGGTACAACATCCTGCCCCATATGCCGGCGCCACCGGCCCCCTACCTTCACCCCGGGACCCTTCAGCCCATGGGCCCGGCGGATCTCGCGCCGATCTTTCCGCAAGCGATCATCGCGCAGGAGGTTTCGGCCGAGCCGTGGATCGAGATCCCCGACCAGGTGCGCGAGCTGTACCGCATCTGGCGGCCGACTCCGCTGTACCGCGCCGAACGCCTGGAGAAGGCGCTCGACACCCCGGCGCACATCTACTTCAAGTACGAGGGTGT
>JBOHUP010000005.1:0-2373 GCA_050734615.1 Candidatus Dormibacteraceae bacterium
GCGGCCGTCAGCTGCGAGCACCCGTCCGTCAGCGGGAGCGCCTCTGCCCATCCCGCCACGGCATCGGCGGTGGGGCATAGCTCCAAAAGGCGGGCGCGAAGACCGCCCGCAGGTTCCACCGCGACCACCCGAGAGGCGCGGTCGAGGAGGTGCCGCGTCAGACGCCCGCTGCCGGCGCCGATGTCGAGCGCGACCCGGGCGGCGCTCGGGAAGGCTCGCAGCAGGTCTGGGTGCACAGGCTCGGCCTGCGCCAGCTCGTCCCAGCGCTCGGGCTCCAGGTGATAGACCAGCGTCCAGAACATGGCTCGGAGCAACCGCTCGCCGGCCTCCGTGTCACGGTCCTCGATGAGGGCGCGTTCGTGCGCGGGCACGCGCGCCATCTCGTGCCTTTTTACCGCCTCGGGCAGCCGGTCGATGTCGTCGGCGCCGAAGTGCCGCCAGCCCGGAGGCGCGAGCTCTACCGCCTTCGCGTAGTCCATCTCCCCCGACCTTCAGACTAAACGAGGCAGTGAGGATTGCCGTCATCGCGTCGCCGGTCACTCCGCTGCGCCCCGAGCAGGTGGGAGGCGCCCAGGCCGTGGTCACCGACCTGGCAATTGGTCTCGCGGGCCGCGGCCACGAGGTGCGTCTCCACTGCACGGAGGGCTCCATCGTGCCGGGCGTGGAGCTGGTCATGGTGCCCGCGCCGCCTGACGCCGCCGCCGCTCTCGTCATGCCTGCTGGGGCCCCACCGCCGGTCGCGCCTGGCGTGGCCGCCGCATTGGCCTTGATGTTCCGCTCGATCGGGTCGTCCGGGGTCGACGCAATCAGCCAGCACGCCTTCGACGCACCGGCCTTCGAGCTTTCGGCCGGCCTCCCGGTGCTGCATACGCTGCACCTGCCACCGGTCGTCCCCGCTGTGACGGAGGCGGTTGCCCGAGTCGCGACTACCAGGCTGGCAACCGTTTCTGAATCATGCAGGGCGAGCTGGGCGGGGGCGCTCGTGGAGGTGGGTCTGGTGCTGCGCAACGGCATCCGGGACGTCGGCGTCGATGACGGACCGGTGGAAGCGGCGGCGCTGATCGCCGGCCGCATGTCGCCCGAGAAAGGAGTTGAGCACGCCATCACCGCTTCGCGGATCGCGGGGCTGCGCGTCAAGGTCGCGGGGGCGGCTTACGATCCTCACTACCACGTCGACCTCGCGGGGACCGAGCTGCTGGGCGCGCTGGCCCGACCTGACCTGCGGCGCATGATGTCGCACTGCGCCGTGACGGTGTGCGCCGTGCGCTGGGACGAGCCTTTCGGCATGGTGGCCGCCGAATCGCAGATGGCCGGCTGTCCGGTGGCCGGGTACCGCAGGGGCGCGCTGCCCGAGGTGGTTGAGGAAGGAATCAGCGGCTTCCTGGCCGAGCCCGATGACCTGGAGGCGCTTGCCGCCGCGATCCGGCGCTGCTTGACGCTCGATCGCGACGCCGTGCGGGCGAGCGCCCTGCGCCGGCTGGGCATCGAGCCGATGCTCGATCGGTACGAGGCGGCTTTGGGCGCAGCTGCCCGATGAGCCGCGTCGCAGTCGTGACCGGCGGATCGGGCGGGATCGGCGGCGAGATCGTCCGCCAGCTGCGTGCGCGCGACTGGGCAGTTGTCTCCTTGAGCCGGCGCGAGGGCTGTGACGTCTCTGATGAGGGTCAGGTCGTGAGCGCGTTCGGCAGCCTGGCGTCGCTCGACGCTCTGGTCAACTGCGCCGCAGTGCTCATCAAGAAGCCGTTCGTCCACCTGAGAGCGGAGGAATGGGACGAGCAGCTCGGCGCTGGGCTGCGCGGAGCGTTCCTTTGCAGCCGCGAGGCTTTTCGCTTGATGCGCGGACGGGGCGGGTCGATCGTGATGATCTCGAGCCTTTCCGGCGTCGCCGGGGCGGAGAAGTTTCCAGGCATGTCCGCCTACGTGGCGGCCAAATCAGGGCTCGCCGGGTTGACCGAGGCTCTGGCGGCGGAAGGCCGGAGCGATGGGATCCGGGTCAATGCCCTCAGTCCGGGCAGCGTCGATACGCCGATGTTGCGAATTGCCGGCGTGGAAGGGCCTGCCCTGCAGCCAACCGAGGTGGCTCGCATCGCGGTCTGGCTCGCTTCTCCCGAGTCGGCGCCGCTTTCTGGAGCGAACCTCCGTTTAGATCCGCCTGCGAAACCCGCCTGAGTAAAGCGTTGTAGGTTAGGAAACCATGCTCGCCACGACTCGCGTTTGCATCACGCGTAGAGCCACGTTTGCCGCAGCGCACGTCCTGTGTCGCCCGGAGTGGACGGACGAGCGGAACCGCGAGGTTTTCGGGGCATGCGCCGGGGAGCATGGCCACAACTACGTGGTGGAGGTGACAGTCGGAGGCCCGGTTGACCCGGACAC
>JBOHUP010000006.1:0-3033 GCA_050734615.1 Candidatus Dormibacteraceae bacterium
GTCAAGTACCGCAAGGAAAAGGCCGTCGTGTTCTGCATGTTCGGCGACGGCGCGACCAACATCGGCGCGTTCCATGAGTCGCTCAACATGTCCAAGGTCTTCGATCTACCGGTGGTCTGGTTCTGCATCAACAACCGGTACGGGATGGGCACGCCGGTGGAGGCGGCGTCCGCGGTGGCCGACATCTACAAGAAGGCGTGCGCATACGACATGGAGTCGATCCAGGTCGATGGCATGAACCTGCGCGAGGTCATGCTCCGCACCAGCGAGGTGGTCGAGAAGACGCGCGCCGACTCCCAGCCGAGGTTCATCGAGGCGCTCTGCTACCGGTTCAGGGGCCATTCCGTCGTCGACCCCGACAAGTACCGCTCCGCCGAGGACAAGGAGAAGTGGCGCAAGGCCGACCCGATCGTCGCATTCGAGCACGAGCTGGAGAAGGGCGGCCTCGCCGACGAGGAGTACTTCAAGCAGGTGCGGGTGGACGTCGACGCTCAGGTCCGCGACATCATCCAGTTCGCGGACGAAAGCCCCGACCCCAAACCCGAAGATCTCTACAAGTACGCGTACTCGGGCGAGTGGGAAGACCGCCCCGAGCTCCGCGCCGAGCCCATCTGATGGCGACGCAAACGGTCAGCGCGCCGGCCGAGGAAAAGCTGTATCGTGTCGCCCTCCGCGAGGCCCTGGCGGAGGAGATGGAGCGGGACGATTCCATCTTCCTCATCGGCGAGGACATCGGAAAGTTCGGCGGCGCATACCGCGTGACCGAAGGACTCCTGGACCGGTTCGGCGCGCAGCGAGTGTTCGACGCGCCGATTGCCGAAGAGGTCATCGTCGGCACGGCGGTCGGGGCCGCGATGCTGGGCCTGCGCCCCGTGGTCGAGCTGATGACGGTCAACTTCTCGCTGGTGGCTTACGACCAGATCGTCAACAACGCGGCCAAGATCCGCTACATGTTCGGCGGCGAGTCGAGCGTGCCGATGGTCATCCGGATGCCGGGCGGCGCGGGCCACCAGCTGTCGGCGCAGCATTCACACAGCCTCGAGGTCCTGTACGGCCTGATCCCGGGACTGCTGGTCGTGGCACCCACCACGCCCGAGGACGCCAAGGGCCTGCTCAAGTCGGCGATCCGTTCCGACAACCCGGTGATGTTCCTCGAGTCGATGAGCCTGTACAACGTGCGCGGCATGGTGCCGGCGGGCGACTACACGACGCCGATCGGCAAGGCTGCGATCCGCCGCACGGGCTCGGACGTGACCATCGTCGGGGTGTCCAGGATGGCGGTGCTGGCCAACGAGGCGGCCAAGCAGCTCGAGGAGGACGACATCGACGCCGAGGTGATCGACCTGCGCTCGATCCGGCCGATCGATTGGGCGCCCATCGCCGACTCGGTGCGCAAGACCGGCCGCTGCGTCGTGGTCGAAGAAGGCTGGGCGACCTATGGGGTGACGGCCGAGATCGCAGCCGGCGTGCAGGAGCGCTGCTTCGATTACCTGGACGCCCCGGTTCGCCGCCTCGGCGGAGCGCAGGTGCCGATGCCGTACAGCCTTCTGCTCGAAAAAGCCGCGATACCGACAAGCGAGGACATCAAGCGCCTCGTCCGCTCGGTCCTGGGACGCCAAGATGCCTGATGTAAACATGCCCAAGCTCTCCGACACGATGGAGGAGGGCACCATCGTCGAGTGGAAGAAGAAGAGCGGCGATGCGGTCAAGACCGGCGACGTGCTGGCCGAAGTCGAGTCGGACAAGGCCACGTTCGACCTCGAGGCCGAGTCCGACGGAACGCTGTCGATTCTCGTCGAGCAGGGCGTGCCGGCCAAGATAGGCGCGCCGATCGCGCGCATCGGCGAAGCCTTTGCGGCGGCGCCTGCAAAGGCAGACCCGGCGGCCAAGCCGGCCGCTCCTGTGCAGCGGAAAGCGCCCGAGGCGCCCCCGCGTGCGGTCGAAGAGCCCACACCGCCGGCTGACAGCCCGCCGCCTGCCGCCTCGCCGACACCCACCCCGCCGACATCAGCCGCCCCACCGACATCCACCGCCCCACCTTCACCCTCCCCGGCAAGCCAAGAGGAGCCGGGTCCCGACGGAGAGCGCGTCAAGGCATCGCCCCTGGCCAGGCGCCTCGCCGGGGAGATGGGCGTCGACCTCGCCACCCTCAAGGGCAGCGGACCCGACGGCAGGATCATCAAAGAGGACGTGCTGGCCGCCTCGAGCGCGAAGCCGAAGACCGATCGCCGCCGCCAGCCGGCCGTCGCGGGAAAGCCGGCGGGCCCCAGCGTCGAGACCGTCGAGCCGACGCGCATGCAGGCGACCATCGCGCGACGCATGGCGGAGGCGAAGTCGACGGTGCCCGAGTTCCAGGTCACGGTCGAAGCCCGTGTCGATCTCGCTGTCAGCATGCGACTGCAGCTCAAGGACTCCGTGCCAGGCGCTGACAGGGTGACCATGACGGATTTCCTCGTGAGAGCCTGCGCCCTTGCTCTGCGCAAGTTCCCTGAGGTCAACAGCTCGTGGGCGGACGGGCGCTTCCAACGCAAGAAGTCGATCAACATCGTACTCGCCGTAGCGCCGTCCGAGGGCATGGGCCTGCTGGTGCCGGTCGTGCACGACGCAGACATGAAGGATCTGATCCAGGTCTCCATCGAGTCGCGTCAGGTCATCGAGCGGGCTCGGTCCGGCCGGCCGAACGAAGGCGACCTCAGCGGCGCCACGTTCTCGATCTCCAACCTCGGCATGTACGGGGTCGACGAGTTCGTCGCGATCATCAACCCTCCGGAGGCGGCGATCCTCGCCGTGGGCGCGATCAAGGACGTTGCGGTCGTGACAGATGGCAAGATCGTTCCCGGCAAGGTGATGCGGATGACCCTCTCCGTCGACCACCGGGTCTTCTACGGGGCGACGGCGGCCCAGTTCATGTCCGAGTTGAAGCGCCTCATCGAAAACCCGGTGACGTTGGTCGTACCTCCAGCCTGATAGCGCGGAGCCGCCGTCCAAGGACGGGGGATTCCCTCTAGCTCGCCCTGGAAACCACCTCCCCTG
>JBOHUP010000007.1:0-1862 GCA_050734615.1 Candidatus Dormibacteraceae bacterium
GCCTGGACCCGGACCGCCTCGACGGAATGTGCCGTTGTTCTCGGCGGTCTCCTGCGCGGCGGATTCACCTTTCTCGTGGGTCGGGTCCTCGTTGGACTTGAAAGCGCCTGGGCTTGGTGATGCAGCACTGACCGCTGCGTTGGCCGCGAGGAGCGTGGACTTCGCCATCGCGGTGGCGCCGAAGACTCCACCGAAGATCATGGCCGCAGCCACCACGGACGCGAAGACGACGGTACGCGTGGTGATCATGCGCACCATAATCTGGGCCCAACTTCAAAACGGGCTTGGAATCAGGTGTGAGTTCTGGACCGGGGTATTGTTACCCGCAAGTTGAAAATCATCGAGCCGGCCACGGAAAAGGTGCTCGCCGAGGTCGAGGAGGCCGGCGTCGAGGAGGCCGACCGGGCCGTGGCGAACGCCAAGGCGGCCTATCCCGCGTGGCGGGCTGTGACGCCGAAAGACCGCGGGCAAATCCTCCGCCGGCTGGCCGCGGCGGTCGAGGCGAACCACGAGAAGCTGGCTCGGCTCGAAGCGCGAAACGTTGGCAAGCCGATCAGCGATGCGCGGGGAGAGGTCGGCATGGTCGTCGACGTTTTCAATTACTACGCCGGCGCGCCCGAGCGCTTGCTCGGAAGCACAATCCCCGTCGCGGGCGGCGTCGACATGACCTTTCGCGAGCCGCTCGGCGTGGTGGGCCTGATCGTGCCGTGGAACTTTCCGATCGCGATCTCATCGTGGAAGGTCGGGCCGTGCCTTGCCGCCGGCAACACGATCGTCCTGAAGCCGGCCGCACTGACTCCGATGACCGCCATCGAGCTCGGCCGCATCGCGCTGGATGCGGGTCTGCCCGAAGGCGTGCTGAACGTGGTGGTCGGCGCCGGCCGGACGGTGGGCGAGCGCATCGTGCAGCATCCCGATGTGGCGAAGATCGCGTTCACCGGATCGACCGCGGTTGGCCGGCGCATCGGCGCCCTGGCCGCGGCCGGGATCAAGCGAGTCACACTCGAGCTAGGAGGCAAGTCGGCCAACATCGTCTTCGCTGACGCGGACCTCGAAAAGGCCGCCGCGTCGGCGCCTATGGCGGTCTTCGGCAACGCCGGGCAAGACTGCTGCGCGAGATCGCGCATCCTGGTCGAACACTCGGCGGTAGACCATTTCATGCACGCGCTCGAGGTGGCGATCAAGGCCGTCAAGGTGGGCGACCCGCTCGACGACAAGACCGAGATGGGGCCGCTGATATCGGCGGAACACCGCGCGAAGGTCGCCTCTTACCTCGATGACGGCGCTCGAGTTGCTTTCCGGGGCAGCATGCCCAGCGGCGCGGGCTACTGGTTCCCGCCGACGGTCCTGGAGCCCGGCACGAACAGCGACAGGGCGGCTCGAGAGGAGATCTTCGGACCCATCGTTTCCGTGATCCCATTCAAAGGAGAAGAAGAGGCGATCGGTATCGCCAATGACACGGATTATGGTCTTTCGGGATCCATCTGGACCAACAACGCGGGCCGCGCGATGCGAGTCGCACGCGCGCTCGAAACCGGGACGATATCGATCAACTCCAACAACTCGGTACGCGTCACAACGCCATTTGGCGGCTTCAGGCAGTCGGGGATCGGACGGGAACTAGGCCCGTTCGCTCTCGACCACTACACGGAGCTGAAGAACGTCTTCCTTTCGAGTTCCTGATGCCCAGTCGCGCAGCCGACTACACGCGGGCGTGACGCGGCTGGAGCGGGCGATGGGAATCGAACCCACGTAAACAGCTTGGAAGGCTGCCGCACTACCATTGTGCTACGCCCGCTTCTCGTGGTTCGCCTGGTGGCCCGTAGGGGCTTCGAACCCCTGATCTCCGGCTTGAAAGGCCG
>JBOHUP010000008.1:0-7380 GCA_050734615.1 Candidatus Dormibacteraceae bacterium
GCCTGGTGGAGCTCTGCCTTGATCTCCGCGAAGTTCTCGATGATCCCGTTGTGGACGACGAAAATCTTGCCCTTGCAGTCGGTGTGCGGGTGGGCATTGACGAATGTCGGCTTGCCGTGGGTGGCCCAGCGCGTGTGGCCGATGCCCAGCTTTCCGGACGGCATGTTGGCCCCAAGCTTCTCGATGAGCAGATCGACCTTGGCTTCGGATTTGGTGATGCTGGTGTGGCCGGCAGCGCCCTCTTTGGGCAACTCCAGGACGGCCACGCCGGCCGAGTCATACCCGCGGTATTCGAGCCTCTTGAGGCTCTCCATCAGGATCGGTGTGGCCTCCCTGTCGCCCAGGTAGCCGATGATTCCGCACATCTCTACTTGAATACAACTCCCACGACGTTTGTTTCGACCGGTGGTTTAACGGGGGCGGCGAGGCGGAGGTTACACCTAGGGACTTGGGCTCGGGGAAGGGCTCGGCTCGGCGGCGATCGTATAGGTCACCTTGGCGACTGCAGCGCTGCACTTGATATCGGAGCCTTGGCTTGGGATCTGGACTCGGATGGTGGCGGTGGATGTCGCATTGCTCAGGTCAAGGCCCGGCAGCGTGATTGGGCCGAGGTTGGCGATCCCGGCGGCTGGACCGGTGCAAAGCAACGTCAATGGATCAACCGTGACGTTGGTGACGTGGTAACCCGCCGGGGGATAGTGGATCGGAGACGCGTCGACCAGCGTCACCTGGACGCTGGCATCGCCCTGCTTGGCGGTGACGAGGGCATCGACAGTTGACGGATTGATGGTGATCGGAGGCAGCGTCGTCAGCCGGGCGAGGTCGATGGGGCGGCCGTTTTGCTCAAACTCGACCGACTGGTTGAGGCTGCGGGCACTCAGCGCATTGATCGGGTCGCTGACCGTTACGAAGGCCTTCAGCCCCGTCGCGACCGAGGTCGGTCCGGCGAACGTCACTTTGCAGGGATCCAGGCTCGTACCGCAGGTCGCGACCGCTTGCGTGACGGACCACCCGGTTGCCTGGTTGGGCGTCCTGACCTCGACGTCGAGGGCGACGGACGTCGTGGTGTCCACGTTGACCGCGACAGGCGGGGGCGTCTGAACGGAGATACGGGAGTCCGTCGACTTCACCTGGATCGGAACAGAGATTGCAGTGCCCTTTTTCAAGTGACTCAGATCCGCGGTGGCGGTGATGCTGGCCGGCGTCAACGACGCGATGACGTCGGCTGGACCCGACACCAACACGCTGATCTTGTCGACCGGCGACAGAACCACGAGGCCTGCGGGCAGATTGTTGTAGTAGACCGTGACCTGAACCGTCGTCGTCTTCGTCTGGGAGAACGCGACCGCGCCGAGCATCAAAATCGCAAGCCCCAATCCCAGCAGCTTGAGTCGCCACTCGTTGGTGATCAAATGCCAGCTCAACGACGCAGCCTGAAACGTGAGAGGCCGTTGCCGTTCGGTGACGGCACCTTGACGCTGACCCTGCGACGCAAACCATCCGCGTCGAGGTTGCGACTGATCTTGCCCTCTTCGATCACCGAGATGTTACCGGTCTCCTCGGATACGACCATCACCAGCGCATCAGAGGCAAGTGAAAGGCCGAGGGCCGCGCGGTGTCGTGTGCCGAGCCTCTCGCGGACCGCACCCTCGTCGGGCAGTGGCAGCAGGCAGCCGGCTGCGATGATGCGGTTGCCGCGAACGATCACGGCGCCGTCATGCAGCGGAGAGTTGGGGTAGAAGATCGACTGGAGCATCTCGGCTGAGATTTCGCCGTTGATTCTCACGCCGGACGCCGCATAGTCCTCCAAGCCTACTTCGCGCTCGAAGGCGATGAGGGCCCCTGTGTGCTTGGTGCTCAAGCGCTCGGCGGCGCGGATCGCTTCCGCCACGGCCTGGCTGTACAGCCCGGTGTTGTAGTTGGACAGCGGGCGGCCGATGTGGCCCAGGCGCCCGAGCTGGTCCAGCGCGCGGCGAAGCTCGGGCTGGAACATGACGATGACCGCAATCACGATGAAGAAGGTCGCGTTGCGGAACAACCAGGAAAGGAGTATGAAGTTGAGCTGGCTGGCCAGGACGCCGACCACTGCGAGCAGGACGAGGCCGACCAGGATCTGGGTGCCCTGGGTGCCGCGGAGGAGGCGCAGCAGCTGATACAGGATGAACGCGACGACCGCGACGTCGATCACCTCACCCACCCCGAGGTGTCTCACCACGTCGCCGAGCTGCTGGAAAAAAATTCCGATCGCCTGGCTCATGCCGGCTTACCCATGAGCTCCGCCATCAAGGCCATCTGCGCGTATAGGCGGTTGCCCGCCTGCTGGAAGACCAGGGATCTCGGCCCGTCGATGACCTCATCCGTCACCTCTTCGCCTCGATGCGCCGGCAGGCAGTGCAGGAACACGGCGTTCGGAGCGCGATCCAATACAGCCTGGTTGACCTGGTAACGGCTGAAGGCGTGCCGCCGGCTCTCCTTGTCGGCCTCCTGGCCCATCGATGTCCAGACGTCGGCGTAGATGGCGGTGGCGCCGTCGAGGTCGGAGATCTCCTCGGTCAGCGTGAGGCGTGACAGTCCGTCGCCCAGGCCACGAGCCCGTTCGATGACCGAGACCGCTGGATGGTATGCGCGTGGCCCGACGATGGTGAGCGCGAAGCCGGCCAGGGCCGAGGCTTCGATGAGCGAGGTCGCGATGTTGTTGCCGTCGCCGACGTACACCACATGGTGCTTGCTCAGATCACCTCCGACCTCCTCCAGGGTCATGAGGTCGGCTAGGACCTGGCACGGGTGTGAGCGGTCCGTGAGTGCGTTGATCACCGGCTTTTCCGCGGACCGGGCGAGGTCGACGAGGTCGTCGTGGATGCGCAACCTGGCGACGATGCCGTCGACGTAACGGTCCAGGACCCTGGCGGCATCCGAGACCGACTCCCTGACGCCGAGTTGCACATCGTGCTCGCCAAGCGTCGTCGTGGAGCCCCCCAGCCGCCCGATGCCAACCTCGAACGAAACGCGCGTACGGTGCGACGGCTTCTGAAACAGCATCGCCACGTGCATGCCCTCGAGCGGACGCTCCTTCCAGCTTCCCGCCTTGATCGCGTGCGCCAGCTCCAGGACGTGGCGCAGCTCATCGCGGCTCAGGTCCGCCACATCGAGAAAGTCCCGTCCACGGAGCGTTGGCACAGGAGCGATCATGATCGCTGAGCTTAGAGACTAGAGACGCGGTTCGATCAGCTCACCGGCAACGACCGGCGCCATTGCCAGGTCTCGCGCGGAATCGAACTCGGGGAGCCTCGAGCGCAGCTTCGAATCGTCCCGCAGCCGCAGGATGAGGTCGCGGCAGGCGACTGGTTCCAGCCCGAAGGTGGACGGCCTGAACGTGATCGGCGCCTCATTCCGGGAATGGATCGTCAAGCGGTCCGTGAGCCGGAGGTCGGGCCAGGCACTGGGCTCGGCGAGCGTGATCGTCTCCATGAGCGCCCACACCGCGCGCACCTCGTGCCTGCCCTGGATCACCACGAGCCGGTCCCGGAACAGCGCCAGCTTGCCCGAAGGCCACCTCGTCAGGTGGATCGCCTCCCATACCGTAACGGCGGCGCTGCACAGGGCTCCAGCCAGCAGGGGAATCCCGGCGATGGCGCTCGAGCGCACCTCGAAGGCCACGGCCGCCACGACGCCGAAGACGAGCGCGCAGGCCAGCCCCGCAGCCCCCAGCGTCAAGATCGACCGCCGTGATCGCACGTAGATCAAGCGCGCCCCACCTGCGAGTAGTGTATTCCCGCACATGGAAAGGAACATTGCGGCCGAAAGAAGCGAGGTAGACGAGGCGGCCAGAGGCAAGACCGTGCTCACGATGTTCGAGGCGACGTGCACCGAGATACCCGACGCCGCGGCCCTCAAATGGCGTGACGCCGGGGGCGCCTGGCACGGGCTGACCTGGGCCGAGTACAGGCACGAAGTCCGCAAGGTCACCGCGGGGTTGAAGGCGTTTGGCTTCAAGCCCGGCGAGTTCGCAGTCATCATGTCCCGCAACCGCCCTGAGCACCTCATCGCCGACTTGGGCGTGCTCCACGCCCGGGGCGTGCCCGTCAGCCTTTACAACACGCTGGCGCCGGAGCAGGTGCAGTACATAGCCGCGCACTGTGACGCGGCGGTCGCCATCGTCGAAAACGCATCGTTCGTGGCCAAGTTCGAAGCGGTGCGCGACCAGCTGCCCAAGCTTCGCCTCGTGGTGGTCATGGATCCGGAGGGCGTCTCGGTCGGTGGCCGGACGATCAGCTGGAAAGAGCTGATCACCCGCGGCGCCGAGATGGACCACCGGGACCCTGACGACTTTGAGCAGTGGCGCAAGGTGACGCCGGACGATCTGGCCACCCTCGTCTACACGTCGGGTACGACCGGCCCACCCAAGGGCGTGATGGAGGCCCACAGCAACGTCTGCTGGATGGCTGAATCGGCGACTCGTTATCTCAATCGCTTCGGCAACCGGCATATCTCCTACCTGCCGTTCGCCCACGTTTTTGAGCGCTTCGTCGGCCACTGGGGTGCCATCCGGCACCAGACAGTCGTCCATTTCTGTCCTGAGACGTCGCTGTTGTTCCCTTATGCGGTTGAGGTGAAGCCGACCCAGCTGATCGGTGTGCCGCGCGTTTGGGAGAAGCTGCAGGCCGCGCTGAGCGCTGGAATCCAGGCGGATCCGGAGGACCAGCGCCGCAACGCGATCCTGCAGGCCATCGAGGTCGGGCTCAAGCTCGTCAAGATCGACCAGGCCCGGCAAGAACCCTCACCGGAGCTGCTGGCCGCCGCCGAGCAGTCCCGGCCGGTGTGGCTGGCAATCCGGTCCAAGGTTGGGCTCGAAGAGTTGGATTATGGGATCACGGGGGCAGCCCCGATCAACACCGAGGTGATCGAGTTCTTCCAGGCGCTGGGGATCAAGCTCTGGGAGGGTTGGGGCATGACCGAATGCACCGTGGGCGCGACCTACAACCCGCTTGAGCGAATCAAAAATGGGACCGTGGGCATCGCCGATCCCGGTGTGGAGATGAAGATCGCCGCGGACGGCGAGGTTCTCCTGCGGGCCGGCAACCTGATGCGTGGCTATTACAAGGAACCGGAGAAGAGCGCCGAGACGATCGACGCGGATGGGTGGTTGCACACCGGCGACGTGGGCGAGATCGACCCGGAGGGATACCTCCGGATCATCGACCGAAAGAAGGAGCTCATCATCACCTCAGGCGGCAAGAACATCTCGCCGGCGAACCTCGAGGCGCTGCTGAAGCAGCACCCCCTCGTCGGCCAGGCCTGCGTCATCGGCGATCGGCGGCCGTACGTGAGCGCCCTGGTCGTCCTCGATCCCGAGGGAGCGCGGGTGTGGGCGCGCAAGGCCGGCTTGGAAAATGTTCCGAGCGTTGAGCTGCCCGATCACCCCGCGGTGCGGGCGGCGATCCAGAAGGCGGTCGACGACTGCAACCGGCACGTGTCGAACGTGGAGGCGATCAAGCGTTTCACGATTCTGACGGGCGAATGGACTGCTGAATCCGAGGAACTCACGCCGACGCTCAAGTTGAAGCGCCGCGTGATCGTCGAGAAGTACGGCGACAAGATCGAAGAAATGTATGCGCGGCCGCAGCAGCCGGCGGCGGAGGTCCACTAGGTCTTCGAGACCTTCGCCTTGGGCCTGGCGGAAGTGGGCTTGAAACCCATCACCGCCTCGGTGAATAGGCGCGTGGCGAGCCGGCTCCTGGGTTCGCCGCAGCGCGCGGCGACCCTGGCCAGTTGATCGACCACCCTGGGCTCGACGCTGAGCCGGTAAAGCTGCTTGACGGCGGGGGCCTTCTCTTTCATGTGGAGTCCTCCTGAGTTGGTCAGGCCCAGGATTTTGCGGGAAAGACGGGCTGTTTCGTACGCCGCCTGTTAAGGGATAACCCGCTCCGACTCGGCGCACGATCGTCGAGCGTCCGTCGCCGAGCCTGCCCAAGCATCCGCATGGGCGAGAACTGGAGCCAGGTCGCTGCCTGTCGATGTTGCCCGGCTGGATCCCGACCCTGGGGGTCGAAACGGCAGCCTGAAGCGGGTCACACCAGCTTGGAGGCAAGGCGCGAGATCATCGGCCTCGACTTCGCCGAGATCGAACGCGTCACGCCGCCAGGCCGGGGCAAGCCGCCGAGGTCGCGCGTGTTGCCGCAATCCGGCTCAGCCGGCGGACCACCTCCCCGAAAGGCGGGGAGGAGTCGGGGGTTAGCGCTTGGTGTACTGCGGCGCCTTTCGTGCCCGCTTGAGGCCGTATTTCTTGCGCTCCTTCATCCGGGCGTCACGCGTCATCAGGCCCGCTTTCTTCAGCGCCGGCCGGAACGCGGGGTCGAAGTTGCACAGCGCGCGGGCGATGCCGTGCGCGATCGCGCCCGCCTGCCCGCTGGTCCCGCCGCCGGCCACCTTGACGGTGATGTCGAACCGGCGCTGCGTGCTGGTGACGCGAAGGGGCGCCAGAGCCGCCATCTCGAGCACGCGGCGGCCCAAATAGGCGAGTGGATCCTTGTCGTTGACCGTGACGCGACCTTCGCCCGGCTGGAGCCTGACGCGCGCGACGGCGTTCTTGCGCCGGCCGGTGCCTCGATTGAACGTCTCAGCCAACCTTCATCTCTCCCTTGGCGTCGAAGGTGAGCACCTTCGGCTTCTGAGCCTGGTGCCCATGCTCGGCCCCGGCATAAACGCGCAGCCGGGTCAGCATGTCAGCTCCGAGCGTGTTCCTCTGGAGCATGCCCTTCACGGCGGCCGTGATCGGGAAGGTGGGGTCAAGCTCCTGTGCCTTCTCGAATGTGCGCGTGCGCCTTCCCCCGGGGTAGCCGCTGTAACGCGAGTAGGTCTTGTCGCTGCGCTTGGCGCCGGTCACTTTGATCTTGGACGCGTTGATCACGACCACATGGTCCCCTGTGTTCAGGTGAGGGGTGAAGGTGGGCTTGTGCTTGCCGCGCAGGATCTTCGCCACGCCCGAGGCAAGGCGGCCGAGCACCTGGTCCGTCGCGTCGACGACAAACCAATCACTCTTCAGATCTGCGGCTTTCGCCGTCCACGTTTTCTGTTTGCTCATCTTTCTTCGTTTTGGGCTTTTACGCCCCTCTCTCCAGCTCTCCAGCCTCTCCCCGCGGGGCGAGGGTTTCTAGTAAATCACTTCCACCAGGGTCAGGCCCCCCGCGGGGGCCGTGCGCGGCGCCTGCCGGCGATCACGCGCGCGAAGGACGGTTCCCACCCACTCCGGCGGCCGCCGGCCACGACCGACCTCGGCCAGAGCCCCGGCGATGCTTCTCGCCAGGCCTCGCAGGAAGCCCTCCGCGACCAGCTCCAGCTCGACGTAGTCACCGTGCCGCCTCAACCGCACGGAGCGCATCC
>JBOHUP010000009.1:0-4837 GCA_050734615.1 Candidatus Dormibacteraceae bacterium
TGGTGCGCCTGGCAAGAATCGAACTTGCTGCCTCTTGCTCCGCAGGCAAGCGCTCTATCCGGTGAGCTACAGGCGCGCGAACCGTTCAGTTTAGGCGAGCGTCGACAGCCATCGTCGCGGACTTGAAGGTCGGGGCATCGAGATCGCTTACCACCACCAGAGCGACGAAGACGGATCGGTGCCAGCACGCCAGGTGCACAGGCGGCCGGTCATAGGTGAACGAGCTCAAGCCGAGGCCGGTCGCGGTGCCTCGTGTCACACCCGTGACGAGCTGGCCGGTCGGTGGAGGTGCGAAGTCGAAGAAGCCCGATTCCCATGCGCGATCTGCCTCCCCTTGATCGCCGAAAGCCGCCACGATGCTCGTCATGGCCTTGATCGTGCCGGTGGTGCCGAGCTCGGCTATGCACGCCAGCTGGCTCGCGGCGAACACGGACACCGCGCCGGCCTGCGCTCCTCCGGCGCGAAGCTGCTGCCACTGCGCGGAGACTCTCGCCTCGACCGGCGCGTCCTCGCTGGCCAGCTGCATGAGGTAAACGTCGATCGGACCGGAGCCGAGGCAAGCGTTGAGTCCGGCCGGCACGTCGGCGGACTGCAGCATCGTAGTGGTGGGCGGTGCGTGGGGGGTCGGCGTCGGCGCGGGGCTGGCGACGGCTTGAGTGTCGGTCTGACACGCCGCGAGGACAGCCACGAAGACGACGCAGGCCATGAACCGGGTCACTGGGGGGCGCAGTTTAGACTGAGCTAGCCATCGCGCGCCTGTAGCTCACCGGACAGAGCGTTCGGCTCCGGACCGAAAGGCAGCAGGTTCGATTCCTGCCAGGCGCACTTTGAATTCGAGGCGAGGGTCAGGCAAACACGAGTCGAGTGGGTCACGAGGGCGGTGGATAGTGCTGGCTCATGAAACCGACGGACCGCGCCCGGACGAGATCGCCGCCTGGATCAAGGCCACATATCCGGATGCGCAGCGAGTTGGAGCTGCGGCGCGGTGGCGCATACCAGGCGATCACGACCGAGGAGATGCGCGAGGCCGGCAGGACCCGGGGTTTTCATGTCCCCGAAATCGGCATGGACGGCGAGGTGATCGAGTCAGATCCGCCGCGAAAGTTGGTGCAGACCTTCCGCATGCTCATGGACCCCGATGTCGCGGCCGAAGGGTTCACGCGGCTGACCTACGAGATCGCCGAATCTCAGCCTGGCGTCACCAAGCTCACGGTGATCCACGACCTCGAGGGCACACCGAGGCTGGCGGTCCTGGTCGGCGGCCAGCTCGACGCCGAGGGAGCCGGCGGAGGTTGGGCGTGGGTCCTGAGTGACCTCAAGAGCCTGCTGGAAACAGGCCAAGGATTCTCGGACTGAATCGAGTCTGGTGGAGGCCCCGCCGCGCGAGCGCCTCCACCTCTCCGATGATGCGCCCTGTAATGTCGAATCCTTGGCGCCTCGTTCGATGAGTCAGTAGGCCACTTTCAGAGCCTCGAAATCAAGGAGGCATCGTCATGAGATTCATGGTTCTGGTCAAAGCCAACGCACAGAGTGAGGCCGGCGTCCTGCCCGATGCCAAGACCCTGGCGGAGAGGATGTAGACGATGAACTTCGTCCGCTCGATCATCGTGCCCCACACGATCGCAATGGGCAAGTTCAACGAGTCGCTGATCAAGGCGGGAGTGATGCTGGACGGCGCGGGTCTGCAGTCCAGCGCAAAAGGCGCGAGGGTGAGGTTTTCGGGCGGCAAGCACACTGTGATCGACGGCCCGTTCACCGAGACCAAGGAGCTGATCGCCGGCTTCTGGTTGATCGAGGTCAGATCAAAAGAAGATGCGATTGAGTGGGTCAGACGCGCGCCCTTTCCGGATGGAGAGGAGATTGAGATTCGCCAGGTCTTCGAGGAAGGCGACTTCGATGCCGCTCCACAAGAGCGATCAGAAGAGGCCGCGTCTCGAAAATAATCGTGGCCGAGGACCAGGCTCATCGTGCGATCGAAGCCGTCTGGAGGATCGAGTCGCCGAGGCTCATCGCCAGCCTGGCGCGCATAGTGCGTGACGTCGGCGAAGCCGAGGAGCTGGCGCAGGATGCGCTCGTCGCCGCGCTGGAGCAGTGGCCTGGGTCGGGCGTCCCGGAGCGTCCCGGGGCCTGGTTGATGGGCACCGCGAAACATCAGGCGATCGACCTTCTTCGGCGCAAAGAGCGGCTCGAGCGCAAGCACCAGCAGATCGGCCACGAGCTCATGGCCCAGGAGGCCGCGGTTCCAGATTGCGACTCGGCTGATGACGATGACATCAGCGATGGCCTGCTCGCGTTGATCTTCACCTCCTACCATCCAGTCCTTTCAAGGGAAGCCCAGACCGCGCTCACCTTGCGTCTTCTGGGCGGTCTGACGACCGAAGAGATCGCCCGCGCGTTCCTCGTGCCGGCATCGACGATCGCCCAGCGGATCGTCCGCGCGAAGAGAACACTGACCGAGGCCCATGTCCCCTTTGAGGTGCCAATCGGGACCGAGCGCGCCGAACGCCTCTCGTCAGTGCTCGAGGTCCTGTACCTGATCTTCAACGAAGGCTATGCCGCGATGGCGGGCGACGACTTGATGCGGCCGGCCCTATGCGATGACGCGCTGCGCCTTGGTCGCGTCCTGGCCGAGCTGATGCCGGCCGAGCCGGAGGTTCACGGCCTCGTCGCGTTGATGGAGATACAGGCTTCGCGCTTGCGCGCCTGGACGAGCCTGTCCGGCGCTCCCGTGCTGCTCCTCGACCAGGACCGGTCCCGCTGGGACCACCTGCTCATCCGGCGAGGCCTCACCGCGCTGCGACGCGCCGAGGAGCTTGGCGGAGCACTCGGTCCTTATCGCTTGCAGGCGGCGATCGCCGCTTGCCATGCGCGGGCGCGCATCGCCGGCGAGACCGATTGGAAGGGCGTTGCTGTGCTTTACGACGCACTGGCGCAGGTGGCCCCGTCGCCAGTGGTCGAGCTGAACCGCGCGGTTGCGGTCTCGATGGCCTTTGGTCCCGCCGCCGGCCTCGAGATGCTCGATGCTCTGAGCTCAGAGCCGTCCCTGGCCGGCTACCACCTCTTGCCCAGCGTGCAGACTTCCTCGCCAAGCTGGGACGCCCAGTCGAGGCACGAGCCGAGTTCGAGCGTGCCGCCGCCCTGACCCGGAACGAGCGCCAGAAGAAGCTGCTCCTGGCACGAGCGGCGGAGCTTAAGCCGGCAGTTTCCTGATCTCGTCGCCCTGGCGGATCCGGCCGGCCACGACAACCCGACAGTTAGCCCCTCTCAGACGCAACTCGCGCCCGATGGGGCTGTTGACGAACCTTTGCGCGTCGACGCCGAATCGAGACACGAACTTCGAGCAGCCGGTGTGGGGCGCCTCGCTGAACTCGATCACCGCCGAACCAATCTGGACCCGGCTGCCGGGCGGCAGGTTGGCGACGCTGATGTCGAGTTCGACGTAGAGCTGGTCCCCGGCCAGCGGCCACAGCTCGCGAACGCCGGCCACGGCCGCCGCCAGCCTGGCGTTCATCAAGGTCAGCTGCGCCTCAGGATCAGGGCTTCCGTCGGGGCTTCGGCTGCTGCCGCGAGCGCGCCACGTATCGCCCTCGAGGCCTTCGTGGAGGTCCAGCCGCCCTTCGGTCAGGACCTCGCGCTGGTCGACGGCTGGACGTCGGACGATCAGCTCGAGCATCCCGCCGTCGGGCGGCGATTGCCGGATGTGATCGAGGCTGTCCTCGAGCCGGATCAGCTCCGCGTTCCTAGCCATGCCGCTATTCTGCCCGAGCTCAGCGGTAAACGACGTTCGCGCCGAACCGTGCGAAGCCGAGCCGCTCGTAAACCCTCGCGGCCGCATCATTCGCCGCGTCGAGGAACACGAAATCGCCGCCGGACGCGAAATGGCGGGCAACGAGCTCCGAGCTGACTGTCGCGGCCACCCCGCGACGCCTGCTCGCGATACGGGTCACGATCCCCACGATCTCGCCCGCTCCCTGCAACGAGTACGAAACGCCGGTGCCGGCGGGGCTGCCCTCGACCCAGGCCAGCAGAAAGACGCTGCTTTCCGACCCCAGATCCTTCCGCAGGCGCTCCACGGGAGGGATTGGGACGCTTGCCTCGCCGCCCTCGGTCCAGCGGATCTCCTGGAAAACCTCGAGCTCCCGCGCGGCCGAACCAGGATTCAGGCGATGCAGGACGACGTCGGGTGCCGCGAAGGGCTTGAATCCATCGGGACGGCAGGCCATCAACGGGTTGCGTTCCGCCTGCTTCATGCCCGCCGCCTCGAGCCAGGCCGCGGCGTGCGGGGCAACCGACTCGTTGAACTCGATCTCCAGGGTGGCCTCGCGCCTCGCGAACATCGAGCGTAGGCGGCCCACCGCGTCGTGCACCTCAGCCTGGGTGCCCGCGCCCTCGACCAGCGTCACCCAGCTGCTCCCGCCAGGCTCTGTCGGGAATACCACGCGAAACGGCCCGACCGATAGGAGATCGCTTCCGGCGGGTCGCGCCTCGAGGGCGGCGAGCTGCCAGGCCATGAAGCGCAGGGCGTCGTTCGATTGATTGGTTGCCAAAGCCGTCAGGCGAAACCGTACGCTGAGGATTCATGGGACAAGCGGGCTCATCGGGGGCCAGCCCCGAGAACGCGTTTGCGGTGGGCCTTTTCGAACCACTGCCCGCCCGCTATGACCGGTTGGCCGAGACGCTCTCGTTCCATCAGAACCGGAGGTGGCGGGGTGAGCTGGTTCGGCACGTCGCGCGGTTCCAGCCGCAATTGATTCTCGACGTGGCGACCGGCACCGCTGGGGTTGCGATAGCACTCGCACATGCAACGGACGCGCGGGTCATCGGTGTGGACATCAGC
>JBOHUP010000010.1:0-3159 GCA_050734615.1 Candidatus Dormibacteraceae bacterium
CGTATGGACCCCGCGGCTCGGGCGCGCCCTTGATGGTGATCGTGCGGTCTGAGCTCATATCTCGATTACCTCCAGTAGTTGTCTCTAAGCGGCCGACTTGAGGGCGTCAAAGCCACGGGCCGGCCCTTGGTCGCTCTCCCAGTCCACGTCGACCACCACGTCGGACGCCCCCGCCTGGCCAAGCCCGACAAGCCTCGACGACAGTTCGGCGAGCCTGCGATCCGATCCCGTCACTCGCACGACGACTCGCATGGCGCCGACCTCTGCTTCGGGCCGGCCCGCCTGGCGTGCGGCGGCGACCACGACGGTCATCGACTGCGCGATCGAGTCCTCGGAAAGGTTGTCCATCGAGAACTGCGCGAGCCATCCGTCCGCGATGCGGCCGGCCCGCTCAAGCGCGTGCGGTGACATGCCGCCGATCAGGATCGGCAGATGCCGGGCGGGGACAGGCCTGCAGAAGATGGCCTCCGGCAGCCTGTAGTACCGGCCCTCGAATGGCTCGACCGATCCCGTCCAGCACCGGCGCGCGATCGAGATCCACTCGTCGAGCACGGCGCCTCGCGCCTCGAAATTCGCCTCCAGCGCATCGAACTCCTCGCGCAGCCAGCCCGCACCCACCCCGAGGATGAAGCGGCCGTGCGACATGGCGTCGATGCACGCCGCCTGCTTGGCGAAGAGAACCGGGTTCCGCATCGGCAGGATGAGGACCGACGTGCCGAGCTCCGCTGCCGTGGTCGTTGCGGTCATCGCCGCCAGCGCGACGGCGGGCTCGACGTAGTCGATGTCCACGGGCCACGTGACTCGCCCATCCTCCGCGAACGGATAACGGGAACGCACCTCGTGCGGGAAGACGACGTGGTCGCTCGTCCAGATCGAGGCGAAACCCGCCGCCTCCAGCGTGGCCGCCATGCGAGCGATGCCAAGCCGGAAGGGAAGCGGCCCGCTGTTGGGCACCTTTGCGCCGAGACGCACGGTTCTGCTCACCAGGCGGCGAGCGTGCCCCCATCGACGGGCACGTACGCGCCGGTCATGAACGAAGATTCCTCAGACGCTAGGAACGCGATCACGGCCGCGATCTCCGAGGGTGGAGCGGGCCGGCCAAGCGGCGTCTTCTCCATCATCTTGGCGCGCTTTGCCGGATCGGCCAGGCTGCGGGCCGACATCGGAGTGTCGACGACTCCGGGCCCCACGATGTTGACCCGGATCCCGTGAGGTGCCCAATCCAGGGCCAGGGTTTTTCCAAGCATCAAGACTCCCCCTTTTGAGGCACAGTACGCGCTGGCCCCGGGGTTGCCGACGATAGAGTTGATCGAGCCGATCATGACGACTGTGCCGCCGTGTCCCGCATTGATCATGGCCCGCACCCCGGCTCGCGCCGAGAGCCATGTCCCCTTCAGGTTCACGTCCATGATCCTGTCGAAGTCCGCCTCACTGAACTCGTGGCCTACTCCATGTTTCTCGATGCCGGCGCATGTCACGACGCTGTGGACGTCGCCGAACCGCTCCATGGCCTGTTCAACCATCCGGTCGCACGACTCTCCGCTGCTCACGTCGACTTCCACCGCGAGCGCGTCACGCAGGCCCGCGGCCGTCTTCCGCGCCGCCTCGAGCAAGACATCCGCGCACACGACCTGATCCCCGCGGTCCGAGAGAACCTTCGCGGTCGCCGCGCCGATTCCCGACCCCGCCCCGGTCACGATCGTCACGGCCATTGATCGCTCTCCCTCACGACTAACGAGTGTTTGTTCTTATCGGTGCCCGGGGTATTATGGTCGCGGCTCAGGTTTCAGTCAACGCGATGCGGTCGTCGCGGCTGCAGGGAGGACCATATGCGCTTCGGAGTTGGACTCTTCAGCCTGCAGTGCACCGCCATGCAACCCGCCCACTGGTCGGGGGAATACCGCGCGATGCGCGAGCAGGCAATCCTGATGGACGAGCTCGGCTACGACGAGCTGTGGCTCTCCGAGCACCACTTCTTCTACGACGGCTATTGCCCTGCGCTCCTGCCGGCGGCAGCCTCGGTGCTGTCGGTGACCGACCGCCTGCGAGTGGGCACCGGCATGCTGCTGCTGCCCATGCAGGATCCGCAGCGGCTGAGCGCCGTTGCGCAGGACATCAGCGCGCGGTCTGGCGGCCGCCTTGACCTCGGCGTGGGCCTGGGGTATCGCTACATCGAGTTCGATGGTCACGGCATCTCTCGAAAGCAGCGCCTGCCTCGGATGCTGACGGGTCTGGAGGTGCTCGAGGCTGCCGAGGCCGCGGGTGGCACGCCAATCTGGATGGGCGCGCAGCTCTTCGACCCTGTCAAGCGCGCCGGCCAGCGCGGCCATCCACTCCTCTTCTCGGCCGCGTTGCCGTTCGACCGCTGCAAGACGCTCGCGAAAGTCTGGGAGGAGGGTTGGCTCGAATCCGGCCGCCCCGCTTCGACCAAACCTCCGCTCGGTGCCCTACGCAATATCTGGCTCACTGAGAACCCGGCGGAGCGCGAGGCGGCGCGCGACTGGGTGCGCGCCAGCTACATGCAGTACGCCGGCCTCGGTTGGACGCTCCCGGCGGTCGGCGAGCACGAGCAGGCGGATTTCGCCGAGGAAACAGACAAGGCGATCGCCGATACCGTCGAAACGACCATCACTGGCCCGGCGGAAGAGTGCATACGTCAGTTGCGCCAGTTCGAAGCCATCGGTATCGAGCACATCGCATTCAGACTGAAACTCGACGGTGAGCCGAGGCCTGCCTTCGAGTCCCAACTTCGCCGCCTCGCGAAAGAGGTGATGCCCAGCCTGCACGGCGGGGTCGCGGCATGAGGCTCGGACTCGTCCTGGTCGAGCGCCGCGAGGCCGAGATGGCACGCGCGGCCGAAGCCCACGGCCTGTTCGGTGTGCTCGCCGGGTCGGTCAACCCAATGACGGCGATCACCGCCGCCGTCTACGCCTCGACCACGACGGATTTTGTCCGTGTTGTCACTCGTGTTCGGCTCGGCCTGGAGCATCCAATGACCATCGCTGAGGAGCTGTCCGTCCTCGACAACGTCAACAACGGCCGCACGGTTGTCCTTTGCGATACGGGCGAGCTCGATCAGGAAGGCGCGGCGGACGAGGTCGCCGTCCTCCGCGAGGCGCTCGCCTGCAGGCCGATTCAGCACATTGGCCATCGCTGGAC
>JBOHUP010000011.1:0-3272 GCA_050734615.1 Candidatus Dormibacteraceae bacterium
ATCTACTCCCGCCTCCTGAAGGAGCGCATCGTTTTCATCGGCACTCCGATCGACGACCAGGTCGCAAACCTCGTCGTCGCGCAGCTCCTCTTCCTGCAGTCGGAAGACCCGGAGAAGGAGATCGCGGTGTACATCAACAGCCCGGGCGGCCAGGTGACCGCGGGGCTGGCCATCTACGACACCATGCAGTACATCCGCCCGCCGGTCTCGACAATCTGTATCGGCATGGCGTACTCGATGGCCGCCGTCCTGCTGGCGGGCGGAGCGCACGGACAGCGCTATGCGCTGCCTCACGCCAACATCCTCATCCACCAGCCCTGGGGCGGCATGCAGGGCCAGGCGTCGGACATCCAGATCCACGCCAAGGAGATCCTGCGCACCCGTGAGCAGCTGAACCAGATCCTGGCTCGCCACACGGGTCAAAAGATCGAAAAGGTGACGCTGGACACCGAGCGCGACTACTTCCTCACATCGGAGGCGGCGAAGGAGTACGGGCTGATCGACGACATCATTCTCACGCCGGTCAAGCCGGGCGAGAAGGACAAGGAGAAAGCCAAGGACAGCGAGAAGGAGAAGGAAAAGGAGAAGGTCGCGGCCGGATGATCTTCCGACGCAGGAGCAAGGGCGATGAGATCAAGAGGCACAAGCCTCACTGCTCCTTCTGCGGCAAACAACACGGCGAGCGGGGCATCCGGCTCGTCGCCGGTTCCGGCGTCTACATCTGCAGCGAATGCATCAGCCTTGCCAACGAGATCCTCTGGGGCCATAATCCCCCGGCGGCGCCCGCTTCGTCGTGAAGGACATCAATAGGAACCCATGAACGAACGAGAAGACCGACGCCGTTACACCCGCTGCAGCTTCTGTGGCAAAGGCCAGGACCAGGTGCGCAAGCTGGTCGCCGGGCCGGGAGTGTTCATCTGCGACCAGTGCATCGACCTTTGCCAGGAGGTCCTGGAGGACGACAACCGCTCCACCGGGACCAAGAAGCAGAAGACCGGTTTCATTCCCAACCCGAAAACGATCTGCGCCGCGCTCGACCAGTACGTCATCGGGCAGGACCGGGCCAAAAAGGTCCTGTCGGTCCAGGTCTACAACCACTACAAGCGCATCTCGGCATCGAAGTCGGTCGGCGACGTCGAGCTGACCAAGTCAAACGTTCTGCTCGTCGGTCCCACGGGCTGTGGCAAGACCTATCTCGCGCAGACGCTCGCCAAGATCCTTGACGTCCCGTTCGCCATCGCCGACGCGACGAGCCTCACCGAGGCGGGCTACGTCGGGGAGGACGTGGAGAACATCCTGCTGCGGCTCATCCAGGCCGCGGACTTCGACATCAGCCGTGCCGAGCGCGGGATCATCTATATCGACGAGATCGACAAGATCGCGCGCAAATCGGACAACCCGTCGATCACCCGTGACGTCAGCGGCGAGGGCGTTCAGCAAGCCCTGCTGAAGATCCTCGAAGGCACGGTCGCGAACGTACCGCCGCAGGGCGGGCGTAAGCACCCGCACCAGGACTTCATCCAGATCAACACCACCAACATCCTGTTCGTCTGCGGCGGCGCGTTCGACGGCCTGGAGAAGGTCGTCGACCAGCGCATCGGCCGCCGCGCCATCGGGTTCGGCGCGCCGCACAACAAGATCGAGCGCAAAGCCGTCTCGGAGACGCTGAAGCACCTGCAGCCGCAGGACCTCTTGAAGTACGGCTTCATACCGGAATTCATCGGCCGCCTCCCGATCATCGTGACCCTGCACCACCTGGACCAGCAGGACATCGTGCGCATCCTCACCGAGCCCAAGAATGCGCTCGTGAAGCAGTACCAGAAGTTCTTTTCGCTGGATAACGTCGAGCTCGTCTTCCAGAAGGGTTCGCTCGACGCCATCGCAGAGCTGGCCCTGCATCGCGGGACCGGCGCACGTGCGCTCAAGTCGATCATCGAAGAGGCGCTGCTGAACTCGATGTTCGAGATCCCGTCGCGGCCGGAGATCAAGCGCTGCCTCATCTCGGAGCGCTCGATCCGCGAAGCGTTGGAGCCGGAGTTCGAGCTCACCGAGGAAGGCGAGAGTGCCGCCAGGGTCGTGGGAGAGTCGGCCTAGCCCGAAATCCGGCCGAGCTCCTCGCGCAGACACGACCCGACGACGACGTGGGCAAGCGGCAGCGTGATAAGCGCTAAAATTTTGCCGTCATGAGCCGGACAGCAGGCGTATCTGTAGCCTCGCCGGCTCAGTCGCGCTAAAAGCGAGGCGCCGGCGCATCTGATCCCCACCGAGCGATGAAACACGCCCCATGAACGAAAACGAGATGCCCAAAGCGTTTGATCCACAGGCCGTCGAGGCCGGCTGGTACGCGCGCTGGGAATCGGATGGCCTGTTTCACGCGGACGCGGCGAGCCACAAGCCCAAGTTCACGATGTGCTTTCCGCCGCCGAACATCACCGGTGAGCTGCACATGGGCCACGCGCTCCAGACTGCGATCTACGACCTGCTCGCTCGCTACAAACGCATGACCGGGCACGAGGTGCTGTTCCTGCCCGGTTACGACCACGCGGCGATCGCGACCCAGAACGTGATCGAAAAGCAGCTCGCCAAAGAGGGCTCGAGCAAGGAGGAGCTCGGCCGCGCGGGATTCGACGTGCGTGTTCAAGCTTGGTACGAGCAGGTCGGCGCCACCATCATCAACCAGCTCCGTTTGCTGGGCGCTTCAATGGATTGGAGCCGGTTGCGCTTCACCATGGATTCCGGGTACGTACGCGCGGTCATGACCGCCTTCGTCGCCTTCTATGAGCGGGGCTGGATCTACCGCGCTCCTCGCATCGTGAACTGGTGCCCGCGCGACCGCTCCGCGATCTCTGACCTCGAGGTCGAGTGGGAGGTGCACCACGACACCCTCTACTACATCCGTTACCCCGTTGAAGGTGGGGGCGAGGTCGTGATCGCCACCGTGCGACCCGAGACCATGCTCGCGGACACGGGCGTCGCCGTGAACCCCGCCGACGACCGGTACAAAAGCCTGGTCGGCAAGGTCGCCGTCCTGCCCCTGGTCGGCCGCAAGCTCCCGATCGTCGACGACGACGCGGTCGAGAAGGACTTCGGCACCGGGGCCCTGAAGGTGACTCCGGGACACGACCTGATGGACTACGACATCGGGCAGAGACACTCGCTCGAGACCATCGACGGCATGCACCTCGACGGCACGATGAACGCGCCCGGATTGCCGTACGACGGCCTGCCCTCCCTCGAGGCGAGAAAAAAGGTCGTCGATGACCTCAAGGGGC
>JBOHUP010000012.1:0-2080 GCA_050734615.1 Candidatus Dormibacteraceae bacterium
CGGCTGGCTGTCCCGCCGCCGCCCTCCTCGGAGATGGCCGGCGGACGGGCCCGCGTCGTCATCGAGTCGGTCATGCCGGAGATCGACAGCGGCCGCTTCCCCGCCAAACGGGTGCTGGGCGAGGCCGTGGCCGTCGAGGCGGACGTGTTCGCCGACGGCCACGACTCCCTGGGAGCGAGGGTCCGTTACCGGCACCCCTCGCAGGCGGGATGGATCGACGTGCCCATGTCGCCGCTGCCGAACGACCGGTGGCACGGCGAGTTCATCGTCACCGAGCTGGGCCGCTACCTGTTCACTGTCGAAGGGTGGGTCGATCAGTTCGAGACCTGGCGTCGCCAGTTTGCCAAGCGCGTGGAGGCCGGCCAGGACCTCGCTGTCGAGCTCGAGGTCGCAGCGCGGATGGCGGAAGCCGCCGCCGGCCGCGCCGCCGCCAGCCCTGAGGACGTGGCGCGGCTACGAGCTCACGCCGTGTCGTTGCGCAAGAGCCGCGCGGCCGCCGCGATCGCCCTGGACGCCGGTCTGGCCGTCCTCGTGGAGCGTTACGCCGACACAAGCCTGGCGGCGCGCTACCCCCGCGAGCTCGCGGTCGACGTGGAGCCCGAGCGGGCCCGGTTCAGCGCCTGGTACGAGCTGTTCCCGCGCTCGGCGGGCGATGGCCGCAAACCTGGGAAGTTGGCCGACGTGGAGCGCCGCCTGCCCGAGATCGCCGCCATGGGCTTCGACGTGCTGTACCTGCCTCCCATCCACCCCATCGGCCGTCATCACCGCAAGGGGGCCAACAACCGCAAGGCCGTGGCGGGCGAACCCGGCAGCCCGTGGGCGATCGGCTCGGAACAAGGCGGCCACAAGTCCCTCAACCCGGAGCTGGGCACGCTCGACGACTTCCGGCGGCTGCTGCGCGTGGCGGCCGAGCACGGCCTGCAGATCGCGCTCGACATCGCCTTCCAGTGCTCGCCCGATCACCCGTACACCACCGAGCACCCCGAATGGTTCAAGCACAGGCCGGACGGCTCGATCCAGTTCGCCGAAAACCCACCCAAGAAGTACGAGGACATCATCCCGTTCGACTTCGAGACGGAAAGCTGGCGGGAGCTCTGGCAGGAGCTGCTGTCCGTCTTCGAGTTCTGGATCGAGCAGGGCGTCCGGATCTTCCGGGTCGACAACCCGCACACCAAGCCGTTCGCGTTCTGGGAGTGGGTCATCGGCGAGGTCAAGCGACAGAACCCCGGGGTCATCTTCCTCGCCGAGGCGTTTACGCGCCCGAAGGTGATGTACCGCCTGGCCAAGGCCGGGTTCAGCCAGTCGTACACATACTTCGCGTGGCGCAACACCGCGCCCGAGCTTTACCAGTACTTCACCGAGCTGGCCCAGCCGCCGATCCGCGAGTTCTTCCGTCCGAACCTGTGGCCGAACACGCCGGACATCCTCACCGAGTACCTGCAGACCGGAGGCCGGCCGGCTTTCATGGCCCGGCTGGTGCTGGCGGCGACGCTGGGCGCCAACTACGGGATCTACGGCCCCGCCTTCGAGCTGTGCGATAGCCGCCCCCGAGAGCACGGCTCCGAGGAGTATCTCGACTCGGAGAAGTACCAGGCGCGGGCCTGGGACCGCGACAACCCGGAAAGCCTTCGCGAGCTGATCACCCTGGTCAACGAGATCCGGCGCGAGAACCCGGCGCTGCAGACCGATCGCGGATTGCGCTTTCACCCGACCGAGAACGACCAATTGCTCGCCTACACGAAGAGCACCTCGGAGGGGGGCGATGTGATCCTGACGGTGGTCAACGTCGACCCGCACTTCACGCAGAAGGGCATGGTCACGCTGCCCCTCGACGAGCTCGGCATCGAGCCGGACGGGCCATACCAGGCACACGAGCTCTTGAGCGGAGCGCGCTACCTGTGGAATGGCAGGCGCAACTATGTCGAGGTCAACCCGCAGTCAATGCCCGCCCAGATCTTCCGCTTCCGCCGGCGCGTGCGCCGTGAGCACGACTTCGAGTACTTCCTGTGATTCAGTCTTCGATCAAGCGCCGCAAGATCGACAGCCTGCGCCTCGAGGACGACGCTCTCTGGTACAAGGA
>JBOHUP010000013.1:0-3777 GCA_050734615.1 Candidatus Dormibacteraceae bacterium
GACCATGGTCGTCTCCACCAAGGGGATCAACGGCACCACGTCCGCGGCGCCGACACGCGGATGGACGCCCCGGTGCCGCGTGACGTCGATTCGCTCGATCGCCTCGCCGACCGAAGTCATGACCGCGTCGGTGATTTTCGCCCTCCCGCCGGCGATCGAGATCACCACCCGGTTGTGGTCGGGATCCGGATCGGTATCAAGCAGATACGCCTTTCGCACCGCATGCTCCAGCGCCGCGATGACTTCAACGCGGCGGCCTTCGGAGAAGTTGGGTACCGATTCGAACAGGCTTTCCGCATCCACCGAACGGTTAGGGTAAGTTGCCGTGCCCGGTCCGGTCGCGCTCGTCTACGGCGACGAGCTGATGAAGCATCACCTGTCGGACCAGCATCCGCTGCAGCCGATCCGCGTGAAGCTGGCGGTGGACCTCATCCGGTCGACCGGCCTGATCGAGCACTGCCGTCTCCTGCCGCCGCGACCCGCGACGATCGAAGAGCTCCAGCTCGTGCACTCGCCCGATTACGTCGATCTGGTGCGCACGCTCAGCGACCCGGTGAAGAGGCGGCACCTATCGGCACAGGCGATCGACGCCGCTGGATTCGCTTCGGCCGACAACCCAATCTCCGCCGAGCTCCACGAGGGGACGTCGCTGGTCGCGGGCGCAAGCATGGTCGCGGCCCAGGCGATCGAGTCGGGCGCCGCTCTTCACGTCTTCAGCCCGTCCGGCGGCCTGCATCACGCGCATCGCGACCGTGCGTCCGGGTTCTGCACTTATAACGACGCAGCAATCGCATGCCAGTGGCTGAAGGATCAGGGCCATCGAGTGGCGTACGTCGACGTCGACGTGCATCACGGCGACGGTGTCGAGGCCATCTTCCAGAGTGATCCGGATGTGATGACCATCAGCCTCCACGAGGACGGCCACTACCTTTTCCCGGGTACGGGCTTTCCCGGGGACAGCGGTGTGGGACCGGGCCGAGGATCGTCGGCCAACCTGCCGTTCATACCGTTCACGTGGGACGAGCCGTGGCTTCGGGGATTCGAAACGGTGGTGCCGGCGCTGTTGCGGCGTTTCAAGCCCACCGTCCTGGTGACCCAGGACGGTTGCGACACGCATTACCTGGACCCGCTCGCGCATCTTGCGGCGACGACACGCATCTGGCCGCGAGTCGGCAGGATCTTCCACGAGCTGGCCCACGAGCTGTGCGATGGCCGCTGGCTCGCCCTGGGAGGCGGCGGGTACGCGATCTACGAGGTTGTGCCGCGCGCCTGGACGCTGTTTTTCGCGGAGATGGTCGAACGCCCGGACCTCGCCGCCGCGCTCGACGATCCCGCCGGGGTGCTGCCTGGCGTGGAGGCGCAGGAGCGCGTTTGGACGTCTATGCGCAACGATCTGAGTCGCCTGGGCGAGGTTCACGGCATGGACTTCGGCTGAAGCGCGATGCCTCCCGCTCGGGAGGGGGTTGGCCAGCTGTCAGGCCGAGTAGGTCCTCAGGCAGCGAGTGCACACGCGGGCCCGCTTGGTCTGGCCCGACACGGTCACGATGCCCATCTGCAGGTTGGGCATGAACCTCCGGTTGACCCGGTTCTTGGCGTGACTGACATGATGTCCGTATTGCGGCTCCTTGCCGCAGATCGCGCAACGCTTGGCCATGAGGCACCTTCCGCTTGGAGATTGAACGAAAGCGGACGGCCCAGCGAGGCGAATCCGCGGACGTGAATTGTACCATGGGATTTCCAATGGCCTCAAGGACCACCCCCGCTCTCACCCAGTCTCGGCAATGGGGCCGCGTCGAGGTCTTCCCGTCCGCCGTGGCCGCGATCGCCGGCCACGCGGCGATGCGCTGCTACGGAATCAGCGGCATGGCCGGGCGGGGCCTCCGAGACGGCGTGGCGGTCCTGCTGCGGCGGGAGAACGTGGACCGCGGGGTCGTGGTGGTGGAGTCCGAGGGCGGACTTGCGATCGACGTTTTCGTCATCGTGCAGTACGGCGTGCGGATCACGGAGGTGGCGCACAACCTCCAGCAGACTGTCAAGTTCGACGTGGAGCGCTCTGTAAACGTGCCTGTCGTCCAGGTCAACGTCAACGTCCAGGGCGTCCGTGAAGAACGGCCCTGAGCGAAGGTGTCTGAAAAGGCGGTAGGGGTGGACGGGCCCCTCTTCAAACGCGCGCTGCTCGGCAGCCTGAGCTGGTTGACGGCGAACCACGAGGAGGTCAACCGCCTCAACGTCTTCCCTGTGCCTGATGGGGACACCGGCACCAACATGCTGCTCACCCTCCAGTCGGCTGTCGAAGACATCAAGGAATCGAATGCCGCCGAGGTCAGCAAGATCGCCAAGCTTGCGTCGCACGGCAGCCTGATGGGCGCGCGCGGAAACTCGGGCGTCATCCTTTCCCAAATCTTCCGGGGCTTCGCGCGCGCCGTCGAGGGCAAGGGCTCGCTCACTCCGGCCGAGCTCGCGGCGGCGTTCGAGGAGGCGGCCAACGCCGCGTACCGGGCGGTCAACAAGCCGACCGAGGGAACGATATTGACCGTGGCCAGGGAGGCGGGCAGAGCCGCGTCGGCTGCGGCCGCCGAATCCGACGCCAACGTGCCCAGGGTGATCGCTGCCGCTGCCGCCGGCGCGCGCGCCGCGGTGCTCAAGACCCCGAGCCAGCTCCAGATCCTGCGTGACGCAGGCGTGGTCGACGCGGGCGGCTATGGGCTGCAGATCATCCTCGAAGGCATGCTGCGGACCGTGGAGGAGGCGGACGCGGCGCCCATGGGAGCGCCTTCCGCGGCCTCGAAGTCCCCCTTCTCCGCGGCGGCGCAGGCATCCCTCGACCTCCCGGAAGGCGGCTGGGGCTACTGCACGGAGTTCCTCATCGAAGGCACGGGCCTGGACGTCGATGTCGTCCGCAACCAGATCGAGGCACTCGGGAACTCCGTGCTCGTGGTGGGCGAGCCCGAGCTCGTCAAAGTCCATGTCCACACCGACGACCCGACCAACGTCATCAGCCTCGCTGGACGCTACGGCAAGCTGCTCAAGCTCAACGTCGGCGACATGTCGACCCAGCACAAACGCATCCTCGAGGGCGCCGGCGCCCCGAAGGCACCGAGGCAGAATGGAATCGGCCTGGTTGCGGTGGTCGCCGGCCGTGGGCTGGTCGACATCTTCCGGGGGCTCGGGGTGGATGCGATCGTCGAAGGGGGCCAGACCATGAACCCAAGCACCCACGACATGCTGACGGCGATCGAGGCCGTGCCTTACGACGAGGTGATCCTCCTGCCGAACAACCGCAACGTGATCCTCGCGGCCAAGCAGGTGCTTGGTCTCACGAGCAAGAAGGTCCACGTTCACGAGACGCACAGCGTCCCGCAGGGCGTGGCCGCCGTGGTGGCGTTCCGGCCCGAGCGCAACGGGGTCGACAACATTCGCGCCATGAAAGCCGAGGCCGAGCGTGTCCAGACCATCGAGGTCACGCATGCCGTGCGTGACACACGTTCCAACGGGCTGAAGGTGAAGAAGGGCGACGTCATCGGTCTGATCAACGAGAAGCTGGAGTTCACCGGGCCCGATTACGTCGACGTGGTCAAGAAGGCCCTGGGCAAGCTCGGACCGGATTCCTATGAGCTTGTCACCGTCTATCGCGGCGAGGGGGCCAGCGAAGACGACATGAACAGGCTCGAGTCGGAGATCAAGGCCAACTATCCGGCCCTCGCGGTCGAGGTCCAGCAGGGCGGCCAGCAGCATTACCCCTTCATCCTCTCCGTCGAATAGACCGCGACCCTTAGA
>JBOHUP010000014.1:0-1960 GCA_050734615.1 Candidatus Dormibacteraceae bacterium
GAGCACGCGACCGCCGAGCTCATGGCCGAGGAATCGCGCCCCCTCGTAAGCCGACTCGCCCAGCCTGCCGCCTTCGATCAGGAAGCGCTGCGCCTTCGGAAAACCACGCGCCAGCATGATCATCAAGGCGATGGTCTGATCCGCGACCGCCTCGGCGTTCTTGCCTGGAGTGTTCACGACCGGGATCCGCCGAGCCGACGCCGCCTTGACGTCAACGTTGACCGGCCCTCCCCGAGCGCAGCAGATCATGACGAGCTGTGGCGCGGCCGCAATGACCTCTGCCGTGACCGGAGCCCCGTGCACCACCAGAATCTCGGCTTCCGCCACCCGCCCGGCGACCTCGCCGGGGCTTCCGAGGTATTCGCGAATCGACCGCAGCGAGTCCGTGACTGGCGTCGCGGGAAGCGACTCGTCGAGCTGGAGGTATTCGATGTGGTGCCGCGCCTCGAGGTCGGCGAAGCCGCGCTTGAAGACGGCCACAGGTACGAACGAGTCCCCGACCACCAGGATCTTCATGTGCGCCGCTCGCGGCCCTTACGGATAGACCCGGCTCGGCTTGAGGTCGACCGCGTGTCCCGTTCCGGACTCGAAGATCACCTTCAGGAGAGGCTCGGTGTCCAGGTAGTAGAACCGAATCGTCTCCCCGATCCTCCCCTCCATGAGGACTTTCGCCCCGAGGTCTTTGAAGTGCTTCTCGGCCGCGTCCGACTCGGCAGGGGTCGGCCGCATCACCGCAATGTGGTGAAGGCCCTCACCGTGGGAGTCGAGCCATTCCTTATAGATGCTCGGGCCATGCTCCGGCTGCAGGAGCTCGACGACAATCGGGCCAACGTGAGTCTCCGCCCCGATCATCGTGAAATCCGTCGGCCTGCCATGCAGGTAGGTGTCATGCAGCGCCGGCGGCTTGTGCTCATAGACACTCCAGGGTCCCCATCCGAGGGCGCGGTGGTAGCGCTCCAACGCCTCGTCGATGTCCCGCACGACGATCGCGATCTGGCTGATCGGAAGTCCGCCATCCGGCATCTTGAAGTCTTGCGCGTGGTCACCGTGGTCGTGCATTCGATACCTCCTCTGTTCCTGGATGGAGACTCCGCGACAAACGCCGAGCTAATAAATCGCGATCGGGTTGAACGGGGAGCCGGTGCTGTCCGGGAGCCGGAGCGGTTCGGCGACGACCATGAACTCCCATCGTTTCTCCTCCTCGCATGCCCTGGCCACGTCCTCGAGATTCAGGCTGTCCGATACGAGCATGCCCATCGCCACGACCTGCAGGGGGTGAATCGGATAGAGCATACGGTCGACCGTGCTGGGGACCGTCTCACCGTCGCCGTCGGGAAAGAACGCCGCGATCCGGCGCTCATGCATCCACGGGATCGCGTTGGCGTGCAGCCCGGCTTTACCTTCGCCACCGTAGCCGTTGTCCCATCCGCCACGCTCCAGGCGGCGGCGGTGATGACCGGTTCGGAACACGAAGATGTCCCCTTCACCGACGGTCACGCCCTGCGCGCGCTCGGCCGCCTCGAGCTCCGCTCGAGTGACGGCGTCGCCGGGCTCGAGCCACGGTTCTCCGCGCAGGCGAGGAATGTCGAGAAGGACACCGCGCCCCACAACTCCGTTCGCATAGTTGGTGATGTCGAGGCCTTTCGTGCCGCGGCTTTTGACGTCTGATGCTGGACGTCCCCCGTACAGGCGATCGCCGTATGCGATGTGGTTCAGGGCATCGATGTGGGTGTGGCAGTCGCCGTGACATTCCATCCCGAGAAAGTCCATGGCGAAGCTCAACTTGCCCGAGCCGATGTCCCAGTCGTGCATCTGGGTCATGTAGTGAATCGCCGGATGCGGGTTGTCTGGTCCAGCCACGGTGTTGATCGGGATGGCCATCGACACGGACCGGCCCGATCGCACGAGACCGGCGGCTCTTTTCACGTGCTCGGGGGTGAGGTAGTTCAAGGTCCCGCGC
>JBOHUP010000015.1:0-2706 GCA_050734615.1 Candidatus Dormibacteraceae bacterium
GGCCTCGAGGCCGCGGCCGGCTCGATTGCGAGCCGGCGTACGCAAGACCGCGAGCGTGATCAGCAACGCGACGAGCGCCACGAAGATCGTGAGGACACGCGCCGGGGCCGGGCTGCCTCGATCCGCGCCGAGGAAGGTCGCCGGATCGAAGAGCCGGGCGATCGTTCCGCCGGGCGAGTGGTTTTCGTAGAGCCCCGTCCCAGCGCTGACCACGGGCAGCACTTTGTAGAGGTACTCGAAGAGGAATCCCGGCGCCGCCACGAGCCACAGGGCGGCGCCGGTGATGACAGCGGCGGTCAGCATCGCCCACCTTCTGCCCCACAGGACCAGCAAACCGACCGGCGCCTGGATGATCTTGAGCGCCACGGCCGCAGCCAGCGGCACGCCGCCCCACCATCCCCCATCGATCCAGCTCCACAGCCAGAGTCCGGACAGCGCGAGAAGGACGAGGTTGACCTGGCCCTCATCGATGTTCCCGATGACCGGTTCGAAGCTGAGGGCGGTGATCACGAGCAGCGCGGCGAGCTGCCAGTCATCGACCCGCAGGGCGCGAATCGCGCAGTAGAGGAAGACCGCCAGCGAGATGTTGAGCACGACCACCACGGCCGCCGCGACCACGTGGCTGTCGACTCCGACGAGCGGTTGCAGCAGCCAGGCCAGCAACGGCGGCATCACGTACTGCGGGCCCGTGGGCTCCTGGCATCCGGCTGTGGCACACAGGTCGTAGGGATCGAGGTTCGCCGCCAGCCTGCCCGCGGCCCGCATGTAGCTCTCCTGGAAGTCGCCGAGGTAGGTGCCGAACGCCAGGGGCAAGAGGACGACCCGCCACAGGTAGACCAGCGCGATGGGAATCCCGACCAGCGCGAGAAGGATCCGGCGGAAGCCCGCGTTGTCGAGGGCGGTCAGGCGAAAGGGCGGTCGCCGATCCATCACGCGTTGAGGTTAGCGAGCGGGCAGGTCATCGAATCAACTCTGCACGCGTTGTCGCGAATCGCCGGCGACCGCCGGCTTCGGGCCCGACGCAACCCCGTCTTGGCGAGCCCCGAAGTTAAGAGAAATACAGTCTCTGACGACCAACCGGCGACTGATTTCTACCTCTCGCCGATGTTCCGCGCGTTTCAGGAAAAGAATTTCGTGCGGCTTTCCACGCGGTGCTATAGTTCTGCAACTTTTCGACTCGTCACGCGGTCGTATCCAGAGGGAGGAAGGTTTGTTCGAGGTCCGGGCCGAGTGCTCTAAGCACGTCGCTGCCTCGCGCCCTTGCGCACGCGCGCCACATTGTGGAGGCCCAATCAGCTGAAAGCTCTGCTCAAGCTGGTGTTCGCCTCCGGCTCGATGGCCGGTGTCGTAGCGCTCGTTCTCACCGTCCAGAACGTCGCCACCTACAGCTCTCTTGCGCCTCTGATCCAGAACAGCGTCCCAGTGTCGAAACCCAGCGCCTATGCACCGCAGTCACGGATCTACGGCGTGACGGTCGACAACGGTCTCGGCCAGGCAACGATGACTCTGACCCCGTTCACGTCGCAAGGTGTGGCATCGGCGTTCGGGTCGCAGTACGGCATGCAGCTTCTGCAGTTCTTCCCAGCGTTTGGCAAATACGTTTTCTCGCTCCCGCAGATTCGCATCGGGCCAGGGCCACAGCAGCACACCGCCACGGTCTACTTCCCGCCGTATGCCACCAGCAATGACATCAGCTCCTTCCTCGAGAAGAACGCGCTCAACGTTCAGACGTGGTCCTCGACCGATGACGTGACTGGCCGCACCGCGATCGTGACGCTGCCCCAGATCAACCCGGTGCTCATCGACCCGCGAAATGGCATCTGGCAGGCGATGGTCACGCCCGGCATCGATCGCACCAGGATCGACGCGTGGGCAACCACCAACGGAATCCAGGTCATCAGCTACGACCCGACAACCGGCCGTCTGCTGATCCAGGGCCCGAAGCCGAAGCCGGTCTACACGCGGACAGTCGTCCGCAAGCCGGTGGTCAACACGACGACAACCACGACGACCAACGGCAGCGCCGCGCAGACGAGCAAGCTGTACATCCTCTTCACGGCCGGCACGACGTTCTCGCAGGCACAGCAGGCGATTCAGCAGGCAGGCGGTCAGGTCACGAGCTTCGACAGCGCCACCGACCTCGCGGTGGCGACGGTGCCGGTGACGAGCGCTGGCCAGGCAATGTCGGCGTTGACCGCGATGCCGCTGGTCAGCTGCGTCAGCCCGACATCGGGCGCGTGCCCCAGCCCGCAATCAACCACCACCACCACGACCCCCGACTCCACCGCGACCGACACCACCTCCACGCCGCCGCCGCCGACCACAGCGACCGGGACGGGCTGGACGACGACAGTGGCGCCGGCTCCAACGACCACGAGCGTGCCCGCGCAGCTGACAGCCGTCGCGGCTGACGGCCACGTATCGTTGAGCTGGACTGCAGTAGACGGCGCTACCGCGTACCAGGTTCTCCGCTCGACCGGGACCGACACGCCGGCGCTCGTAGCAACAACTTCGGCGACGAGCCTCACCGATGTCGGCGGCGTCGTCGGGAGGACGTACTCGTACTCCATAGTGCCAGTCCGCTCGACTGGCCCGGACACTTCGCAGTCCGGAACCGCGACCGCGACCTGGGTCGGGGCGACGTCCTCGCCGGTGATCATCTCGACCGGCGGCCAACCCACCACCCTGAGCGGCTCGGTAGCATTG
>JBOHUP010000016.1:0-9133 GCA_050734615.1 Candidatus Dormibacteraceae bacterium
CGGTGAGGCGGATCGACCTCCAGCTGCGGGACTTGTTCCGCCCGACGCTGGACCGGCTGCTCGGCGGCAATCCGCTCGACCGCCTCGATCGCTACCAGGCGCTGACCGAGTGGTCGATGTTGTCGGACGTCGACCGCTGGGCGCAAGGGGACGGAGATGCGGAGCAAAAGGAGCTCGGCGCGGCCTGGGCGGACGTCGTCGCGCGCAAGCTCAAATGGAAGCTCATCTACCAGGGGCACAGTGATGCTCGAGACGTTCCGAGCGGGGCGCTCAGCGTTCCGCGCGAGCAGTTCAAGCAGAAGCTCCGTGAGCATTTGCCTTCCAAACTCCGGGACATCGTGTTCGAGGTCGACGTGGCCGCACAGGAGTCGCGGGCGTTCAACCCCATGATCGAAACCGCGGACATCCTCTTTTATGAGCCGCTGGAGGATCGCTACCAGCAGAGCCGGGTGCTGGACCTTTTCAAACGGCTCCCGGTGCGCATGGCGCTGTTCCGGATCTTCGCGCACGACGAGACGCACCGCGCCGAGCTGATCAAGGCCGCCAACCAGGTCCTCGGGCTGACCGGCTAGAAGTCGTCTCCGTCGCCGCCGCCGAAATCGCCGCCGCCACCGAAGTCTTCGTCGCCGCCATAGCCGTCGCCATCGCTGTCGCCATCGCTGTCGCCATCGCCGCCGAATTCATCGTCACCCCCGGCCCCCTCGAAGTCACCCCCTCCGTCGCCCTGGTCGGTGCGGACGGTCGCGAACGTCGACACGAGCCGGCGAAGCGCGTTCTTCCCACAGTGGGGGCAGGCGGGGTCGGCGGAGGAGAAGCTGCCCAGAAGCGCGGAGGAGCGCTTGCCGCATTCGTCGCAGCGATACTCGTAGATCGGCACGAAATAGGATTATCCGGATGATCGACATCCAGCGCATAATCGCGGCCGCCGGACGCGCCCGGCCTCATGTGCTGAGAACGCCCCTGGTCCCGGTCGAGGGAGCGGCGCTGAAGCTCGAATGCCTTCAGCCGACCGGCAGCTTCAAGGTGCGGGGGTTTTTCGCTGCCGCGCTCTCGCTACCGCCGGAGCGCCTCCAGAAAGGGCTCATGACCGTGAGCGCGGGCAACGCCGCCCAGGCCTGCGCTTACGTGGCCCACGTGCTTGGGGTTCCCTGTCGCGTGGTCATGTACGACACCGCGCCCGCCCCGAAAGTCGATGGGGTCCGGCGCTGGGGTGGCAAGGCGATTCCGATGCCCCGCGACGAGATGATGCAGTGGATGAGCCAGGAAGGATGGCACTCCGAGCCCGAGGCCTTCATCCACCCGTTCGCCGACCAGGAGGTGATGGCCGGCCACGGCGGCCTTGGCCTGGAGCTGGTCGAGGATGTTCCCGATCTGGCTCGCCTCGTGGTGCCGGTTGGCGGGGGAGGGCTCGTGAGCGGGGTCGCGTCCGCGGTCAAAGCCCTTCTGCCGGACGTCGAGGTCATCGGTGTGCAGTCGGACGGCTATCCGCTGTGGACGCGAAGCCTCGAGGCGGGCGGCCCGGTGCCGCTCAAACCGGACACGATTGCGGATGGGACGACAGCCCCATTCGATCCACGGATGTTCGAGCTGTTGAAGGAATGCGTGGACCGATGGCTGACTGTCCCGGAACCGCGCCTGCTGTCGGCGGTGGCGCAGCTCGCTTCAGCTGGGAAGGTCGTCGCCGAGGGTGCGGGAGCCCTGACCTACGCCGCCCTCGAGCAGCTCGAGCCAGGCGCTCGCACGGTGGCGGTGGTCAGCGGCGGCAACATCGATCCAAAGCTGCTTGCCCGGCTGCTCAGCTGACGTTCGGCGCGACCCTGCTCATGCCCCACGGGCCGCGCCTGACCAGCGCCACGAGCATCCACACGAAAAGCGCGGTGCCGGGGATCGAGGTGGCCACGCCAAGCCAGCTGACCCAGGCCGGCAGGCTGAACCCCGAGGCCGCCGAAAGGGCCGAGCCGGTCACAGCGGTCACCAGGTTGAAGGGAAGGGAGATCGCGCCCAATCCGAGGAGGACGAGCACGACGTAGTACAGCCACGTCCACCGGTTGAGCGCGCCGATGATCACGACCAGGCAGATCGCGGCTCCGAAGATCGCGGCCACCCAGGCCATCCCGCCGATCATCGAAGTCATCGCTTCGGTGAAGCCTGGCGGAGGCGGGCTAACCGCCGGATTGAGCTGCTGCTGCCTCTGGATGCTCTGGTTGATGCTCTGGTTCATCAGATTGGTCATCGGACCGGCCATCCAGAACGGCAGCGAAAGTGAGTAGATGAGCGACAACCCATACCAAACCGCAACCGCCAGCTGCAGCGGCCTGGTCCACGAGGTCGGTTGCCGTGCAGCCGGCAGCGCCCCCTGATAGGAGGTGGCTGATGGCCCTTGGCGCGTGGGCAGCCAGGTTTCCCCGTTCCACCGAAAATGGCCATCGCGCGACAGAGTGCTGAGCCAGGCCTGGCCATCCCAGTAGTACATGCCGTCGGGCGAGATCTTCATGCTCATGCCGACAACACCTCCTCGCATACCTCGAGCGCCGATTGAATGTCCTGCGCCTCGACGCCGTAATGCGTGACGAACCGCATCCTCTTCGGTCCGGTCCAGTCTCCGAGCAGCCCGCGCTTGGCGCACTCCTCGGTGAACGCTCGGACGTCGATCCGCTGGAGGTCGAAGAAGACAAGGTTGGTCTGGACGCGCGCCAGGTCACATGTCACGCCTGGCAGCTCGGCCAGCCCTTCGGCCAGGGTTATGGCGTTGGCGTGGTCATCGGCCAGGCGATCGACCATGCGGTCGAGGGCCACGAGACCGGCGGCCGCGAGCACACCGGTCTGTCGCATCCCGCCGCCAAGGCGTTTGCGCCATCGCCGCGCCTCAGTGGCGTCTTCGCGAGTGCCGCAGAAAAGGCTGCCGGCCGGGCAGGCCAGGCCCTTGGAAAGGCAGAAGGTGAGCGTGTCGGCGCAGGCGGCGATCTCATTGACATCGACGCCGAGCGCGACTGCTGCGTTGAAGATGCGTGCGCCGTCCAGGTGCACGCGCAGGCCGGCCCGTCGCGCTGCACCCGAAGCGGCGCGAAGATCGGCGAGGGGCCAGACGACACCACCATGCCGGTTGTGCGTGTTCTCAAAGGTCACCGCCGCGCTGATCGGCTGGTGCGGGTCGTCGCTGGGTCGCACCGCCTCCTCGATCTGCTCCGGCGAGATGACGCCGGAGATGGTCGTGACGGGCCGGATCTGTACGCCGGCCACGGCGGCCGCGCCGGCGGTCTCGGCGTTGAACACATGCGAGTCGGCGTCGGCGATCAGCTCCTGACCTCGCTGCGCATTGACCGCCACCCCGATCAGGTTGCCCATCGTCCCGCTCGGCACGAACACGGCCGCCTCCTTGCCCATCAGGGCGGCAGCGATCTCCTCCAGCCGGTTGACGGTGGGGTCGTCGCCGAAGACATCATCGCCCAGCGGGGCGCTGGCCATCGCCTGGCGCATCTCAGGGGTCGGCATCGTCACGGTGTCCGAGCGCAGATCGATTCGGGTCACGCGCTTAATCTAATCGCGCCGTGAGAGCAACCACGATCCTTGCCCGGGGCGTGATTCGCACCCTGGGCCGAAGCGGCCTCAAGCCTCAGACCCATCTGGCGATCGCCGGAGGCAGGGTCCTCGCATGCGGCGGCGCGGAGGTCATGGGTCTTCGCGGCCCGCAAACCCGCGTCCTCAACCTCGACGGGGACTCAGTCCTGCCCGGGTTCAACGACGCCCATGCGCACGTGGTCTATTACGGTCTGACGCGATTCGCGGCCGATCTCGGTGGCGCGCGCGGCATCGACGACCTCCTGGAGCGTCTGGTGGAGCACGGCCGCGGTCTCAAGGCCGGGCAATGGCAGCAGGGCATGGGTTATCGAACGGACGAGCTCACCGAGCGGCGGCAGCCACACCGCACGGAGCTGGATCGTGTCACCGGCGACCGGCCTGCCTACATCGATGAGAGGGGTGGACACGCCCGGGTGGCGAACTCCGCGGCGCTTGCTGCGGCCCACATCACCGTCGAGACGCGCAATCCGCCGGGAGGCCGGATCGGGCGCGACCTGAACGGCACGCCCAACGGCCTCTTGCTCGAAGCCGCGATGCGCATGGTCGCCGACGTGCAGCCGCCGCCCAGTCGCGCCAGGCGGGTCGAGGGGGTGCTGAAGGCGCAGGAGCTCCTGCTTTCGAGGGGCATCACCTCGGTGGGCGCCGCGGTCAACCGCGGGTTCGCGGACGACCTGATCGCGTATCAGCAGCTCTGCGACGACGCCCTTCTCAAGATGCGCGTCAACGAGTTCCTCTCGTGGGAGCTCCTCGGCGCCGCCACCGGCCTCGGCGTGCGAGCCGGCTTCGGGGGCGTCATGGTTCGGGCCGGCCCCATCAAGGTGTTCGTCGACGGCGGCGCGGAGCGGGTCGCGATGCGCTCTGGCGGAGGCGTGTGGCGCACGTCGCGCGAGGAGCTCATCGAGCTGGTCTCGCGGGCCAGCGCCGTGGGCTTGCAGGTCGCCGCCCACGCCATCGGCGACGCTGCGATCGAGGCGATGTGCGATGCGGTCGAAGCGGCGCACGCGACGCATCTCCGGCATCGGGTGGAGCACTGCACCATCTGTCCGCCGGACCTGCGCCCCCGGCTGGCCCACCTCGGAATGGTCGCAGTGATGCAGCCCACCGCCGCACGATTCAGCCGCGTGGCCTCGGCCCTCTACTTTCCAGCGCGTGACAGGACCGACCTCGCCGCGCACGGCCCGCTGCTCAAGGCCGGCGTGCCGCTCGCCTTCAGCTCCGACCTGCCAGTGACCCCGGATCCCAATCCCTGGCCGGGGATTCGGATCGCAGTCGACGATCCGGTGAACGGCGCGAGCCTCCTGGCGGCGCTTCGCGCGTACACGTCTGGCGGCGCGTACGCAAGCTTCGAGGAGAGAGACAAGGGCACTCTCGAGACAGGCATGCTCGCCGACCTGCAGGTGTACGACGGCGACCCGCTGGCTTCGGAAAACGTCGACTGGGAAAGCCTCCGCCCAAGGGCGGTGCTGCTCGGCGGACTGCGTGTCGTCGGCCGGCTTTAGGCTTTAGCTGAAGGAGGAGCTTGACCCCTCCGACTCGACGGAGCTGGGTGGCGGGCCGGGCTCCCTGGCGGGTGGCACCCGGTTGGGCGCTGAAGTCCTGGCTCTCCGAGGCGGCGCGCGCCGCGTGGCGGTCCTTCGCCTCGCGGGCTTGGCCGCAGCTGAGTTCGGAGTGGTCGGCGCGCGGCGCGTCGCCGCCTTTCGCGTTACGGCCTTCCGCGTCGACGCAGCTTTGCGCCGGGCGGTGCCGGCGGCGCGCCTGGTCGGGTTCGTCGCGCGGCGCCTTGTCTTGGCGCCTCGGGTCGCCGCGCCACTGGCGAGTTGCTGAATCTGTTTGCTCAATCGGTCGAGGCGTTGCAACGCCTTGTCCACGTCCGCCTGCTTGGAGGCTTCCTTGACCTGGGCGCGGACCTGCTTGATCGCCGCTTGCAGGCTCTTTTCGCCCTCCCTGATCCGGCGCTCGAGCTGGCGCCGAAGGTCGCTCGGCACCCGGTTCTCGGCTTCGCGCAGCGCCTTCCGGCCGGCGTTCATCGCGCGGTCCACGAGGCCCGACGGCTTGGTCGCGCGCTTTCTAGCAGCCATGCGTGAAACCCCCTTGAAAGCAGCAGATCCGCAAACCCACCGCGCCGGCAGCAACAGCTCTGGCGGGGCAATTGACGCACCGCACTAGAATTGGCCCGCCTGTGACCACCCCTGAGCGACACCTTATCAAGAAGTATGCAAACCGCAAGCTCTATGACACGCGCACCAGCCGTTACATCACGCTGGAGGGAATCGCCGGCCTTGTGCGCGACGGCCATGACATCAAGGTGGTCGACCGCGACCACGGCCACGACTTGACGCAGGTCACTCTTTCCCAGATCGTTCTGACCGAGGAGAAGCGGGGGCCGGTGGGCATCGTGGACGCAGGTGGTGAGGTGCTTCACGATCGCGGCCAGGCGCTGCTGGATTACGTGCGCCGGACGCTCAACGTCCCGGCCGACCTACGCAACCAGGTCGAGAAACGGCGCGAGAACCTTGAAGGGCGAGCCGACGACGCGATCGAGTCCGCGCTGCGAAGGCTGCGCATCCCAACGCACCATGAAATCGAGCTGATCAACAAGCGCCTGGATCGGATCGCGGCCCGGCTGCAGAAGCTCGATCGCGCGGAGCCTGCAGCCAAGCCCCGAAGGCGCTAGGACCCGATCGCGTACACGAAAGGCCGCTCGCTGACCACTGAGCGGATCACCACGTCGGGGTCGGTCCGATATGTCGCCTGGAGCACTCGACGGTCGGCCCGCATCTGCTGCGTCATGAGGTCGCCGATCTCCGCGAGCCGGGTGGGGTCACCGATCACGGAGATGGTCCAGGGCGGGACGACGTTGACTCCCCCGATCTCCACGCCATCGGCTGTTTGCCCGATCGGGACTCCTACCACGAATCGACGGTCGTTGACGTCAATCGCCTCAGCGCCACCCGCCGCCAGGTTGTTGAGGGCATCTTCCAGGTCGAGCGCCTGCAGGCCTTTGGCATCGACGGCGATCACGATTCCCGGGCCTTGCGCTGGGGCCAGGCCTTCCAGCAGGCGGAGGCGGATGGCCTCGTCGTTCAGCACCTGGTCGGCGGCGCCGCTGCTCCCGGATTGCAGCACTGCCTTGCGCTGGGTCAGGTCCGCGGTCTCGGCGTTGAGCGAATCGTTGGCCCTGTGCAGGTCGTCGATCAGGAATGCAAGCGAGGTCGAGTCAACGCCGACGAGCGTGCGCTCGACCTCGGCCTGGCTGCGGATCTGGATGGTGGCGACGAGTGCCACCAGCAGGGCGATCAGCCACACGCTGATGGCTCCGCCGCGCACGGGACGCCGGCGCGCCGCAGGACTAAGCCGGGCTGACATGCGGGATCAACAGGCTTGAGTCGTATGCCGGCAACACGAGGTTGGGCGCGCCGTCGAACGTCAGATGCAGCTGAAACTCGACCTGCCGGGCGCGGATGTCCGGCAGCGCCGCAGAGTCATCGAGGGCCGCCTCCATGCGGTTGCGGTCTCCGATGGCGACTACCTTGATCGGGGAAGAAAGGGGCGGCCCCTGGTCGATGATCACCTGGCCTTCCGAGCCCGAATAGGCGGTCAGCGGCGTGATTCGGCGCCCCTTCACGGCCACCGCTTCGGCGCCCTGGGCGAAGAGCAGGTTCACCACGTCCTGCACGTCCTGGTAGTTGATCAGGTAGCCGGACTGTCCACCGGTGCCCGGCCCCGGGATGCCGTTCGAAAGGTTGACCTCCACCCCGGGCCCCTGCATTGGGGTCAGGCCGGAATGGGCGCGCAGGTCGCCGACCTGACTCTGCAGCCCTTGAGTCGCTGCCGACCGGCTCGCCGCGTCGGCTTCAAGCACATCGATCTGCGATCGCAGAGTCGCGATCTGGCGACGTTCGTCCGCGTTCGTGGCTTCGAGGTCCTGGACGCTGCGCACCAGGGCTTCGTAGCGGGCGAGCTGGTTGGACGGGGTCAGCAGCTTCGCCTTGACCTGGCCGGTCAAAACAAAGCCGGTCGCCAGGGCGACCACGGCCACGACAGCGATGCTGGCGAGCTGGCGGCGGGACACGTCGGGCCAATTGTGTACGAAGTGGATTCGACCGCGACGCAGCGCAGCGGGGGCCTACCAGAGTTACTATCGGAGCCTAGATGGCGGTCGAGACACGCGTTTCCGCCTTCCAGACCGCACAGCGGCGGTTTGACGCCGCGGCTGATGTGATCGGCCTCTCCGATGACGCTCGCCGCGGCCTGCGCGACGTCAAACGCGAGCTGACCGTCCACTTCCCAGTCCGCATGGACGACGGCTCGGTACACGTGTTCACCGGCTGGCGGGTGCAGCACAACATCAGCCGCGGCCCGGCCAAGGGCGGTATCCGCTACCACCCCGACATCACGATCGACTTGGTCAAGGCCCTGGCGATGCTGATGACCTGGAAGTGCGCCGCGGTCGGTCTGCCGTACGGTGGTTCGAAGGGCGCGGTTGCGTGCGATCCGAGCAAGCTGTCGCAGACCGAGCTGGAGCACCTGACCCGGCGCTACGCGACCGAGATCGCGATCCTGATCGGCCCCGAGAAGGACATCCCGGCGCCCGACATGGGGACCGATCCCCAGATCATGGCCTGGATCATGGACACCGTGTCGATGCACGCGGGGCATTCGGTGACGGCCTCCGTCACCGGCAAGCCGGTCGACGTCGGCGGTTCCGAAGGCCGCGTCGACGCGCCGGGTAGAGGCGCCACCTACCTCACCCTCGAAGCCCTCAAGTACTTGCACGTGGACGACGAGACGCCCACGGTCGCGGTGCAGGGTTACGGCAAGGTCGGCCATTCGGCGGCGCGGCTCCTGTCAGAGGCCGGACTGAACGTGGTCGCGGTCAGCGACTCCAGGGGAGGGGTCTACAACCCCAAGGGCCTGGACCTCCTCGCCCTCGACGAGCACCGGCAGGTGCGAGGCGGCGTGAGCGGCTTCAAGAAGGCGGACACCGTCACGAATGACGAGATGGTCGAGCTGCCGGTGACAGTGCTCGTGCCCGCCGCGGTCCAGGATCAGATCACCGAGGCCAACGCCGGGCGCATCCGGGCGAGGCTGATAACCGAAGGCGCGAATGCGGCTGTCTCACCCGAGGCCGACCCGATCCTGGCCGACCGCGGGATCTTCCTCGTCCCTGACATCATCGCCAACGCTGGAGGCGTGATCGTCTCGTACTTTGAGTGGGTGCAGGATCTCCAGGCCTTCTTCTGGGAGGAGGAGGAGATCAACACCAAGCTGCATCACGTGATCACGCGCGCGTTCTACGAGATCCTCCACACGTCGGTGAACAAGAGGATCGACATGCGGCTTGCGGCTTATGTGCTGGCGGTGCAGCGCGTCGCCAACGCGACAACGGTGCGAGGCATCTACCCATAAAGCGCGCGGGGGGATCGCCATCCCCCCACTGGCCCCCATCGGCATTCAGGGTGTCAGCGGTTCCACAGCGGAGCTTGGGGCGGCACTGACTGAATCCGGGCTTCCGCTCCACTCGATTAGATTGAACGAGTGACCTCTCTGGCGC
>JBOHUP010000017.1:0-3687 GCA_050734615.1 Candidatus Dormibacteraceae bacterium
ATGGTGGTGATCGCCGGCGTGGGAGTCGTGGTCCGCAAGCCCCTGGCGCGGGTGCCCGAGAACAGTCTGAAGTACGCGGTCGGCGTCATCCTCACCAGCCTGGGCACGTTCTGGGTGGCCGAGGGAATGGGGGCGAGCTGGCCCCTGGACTTCGTATCGATCGTCGGTCTGGCAGCGGTCTATTTCGGAGCGTCCCGGCTCGCGGTCACCCTCATCAGACGGCCGGTGCCCGCATGAGTTTCCTGCGTTCGGCCGTAAAAGAGGTCATCGGCCTCTTTGTCGCCGACTGGCTGCAGAGCGCGGTGATCGTCGCGATCCTGGGGGCGGGCTGGCTCGCCGTGTCGCGGTGGGGCGCCGTCGCCCTGGTCGGTCTCGTCCTGCTGCTCGCCGGCCAGCTGGTCTGGTTCGCGCGGGCGGAGGCGCGTCGCGCCACGGCCGGCTAAGCCGCCGCGGCCGCCATCTCCGAGTTGAAGTCGTCGACCAGCGGCTTGTAGTAGGTGTCGATGTCGGCGCTGATCTTGTCGTAGTTGTGGCTGCTGATCCTGTCGGAGTCCGCCTGGACCTTGGCCGCATCGGCGCTGACCGCCGAATCGTTGTTGGCCTGGGCATCGGTGACGAGGTTGCCGAAGTCGGCGACGAGGGTTTCGAAGTCGGTCATCAGCGCGTGCAGGTCGGCGGGCAGCCCGGGCGCCGAGGACAGCTGCAGCGCCTTGTCGACGTGTGTCTTCATGGTGGTCAGGGTTGCGCTGGCGCCGGACAAATCAGAGTTCGACGTTTGGCCGGCCAGGGTGTCCAGGTCGGCGGCTGAGTCGAGGAAAGCCTCCAGGAACTGGCCGTCCTGCACATAGTCGGCGGCGAGGCTCCTGGCGTCGGCCAGAGCCGTTCGTGCGTGAACGATGCGGCTCGACTCTTTATCGAGCATGGTGCGGCTGAACAGGGTCAACCAGCTCTGAGCGTGCAGGGAGCTCGAGGCGGTGACCAGCGAGGCGTCGTCCTGCTTCACGGCCGTTGTGGCCCTCGTGGCGCCGAGGACGAACTGGTCGGCGACGGCTCGCGCCTCCAGTGGATTGAAGGTGGTGTTTGCGCCGAGCGAGTTGAACTCGGTGTCGATGTTCTTGAAAGTAGTGTTGAGGTTGTTTTCATGCGAGACCACTGTGTTCAAGGTTCGGTCGGCGTTCGCGACGCGGGTCGTCGCGTAGGCATATCCGGTCACGCCGTAACCGATGATTCCGATGATGACTATCGCGATGATGACCACCGCGATGATCGTGGTCTGCATTGTCCGTGACAGAGCTGGGCGCGCCGGCGGCGGCGTCGTGGGCGGCGGAGGTATCACCTTTGTTCCGAAGATAGCGTAGATGACCATTGTCATTCTCCCGCGGACCCTCGATGCGCCGGTGTCGGCGCTGCCCAGGGTCCTCGCGCCCGACGCCAGGAGGTTGAGCCGGCTTGGCATCGAGACGATCCGCGACCTCCTGCTGACCCTGCCCTTCGGCTGGGACATCTACGGCGCGCCGGCCGCGATTGCCTCGCTTGCGCCCGGTGTGCAGGCCACGATCGTCGGCACCGTCGCCTCGATCGCACCCAAGGTCACCCGCTACAAGAAGATGAGGCTGACGGAGGCGACCATCCGTGACGACGGCGGGTCGGGGCTTCGAGTCGTCTGGTTCAACCAGCCCTTCATCGTCAAGCAGCTGCACAAAGGCGACCGAGTTGCGATCGCAGGCATGGTGAAAGGCGGCTACGGGGGCATGCTCGAGATGCAGAATCCACACCACGAAAGGCTGGCGGACAGCGAGTTGGACGCGCCGCACAGGGTGGGCGGAATGATGCCCAAATACCATCTTGTCGCCGGCCTCAGCTCTCGCAAGGTGACGGGCTGGGTCGAATCGGCTCTGCCGCTGGCTGACCAGCTGGAAGAGCTCGTGCCGGCCGATGTGCGCGAACGCCATCACCTGCTCGAGATCGCGGACGCAGTGCGGCAGGGCCATAAGCCTGAGACGGATGACGACTTTCGCGAGGCCCGCCGCCGTATGGCATTCACCGAGCTCTTCGAGCTGCAGGCGGCTTTCGCGATCATGCGGGCCAGGGTCGCCTCCGAACCCGCCGTGCCCATCCCGTACCGGCAGGACGTGATCGACGTCTTCAAATCCGGGCTGGGGTTCGAGCTGACCAGGGCTCAGCGCCGATCCACCTGGGAGGCGTTTCAGGACATGGCCAAGGCCATCCCGATGAACCGCCTGCTCAACGGCGACGTCGGCTCGGGCAAGACGGCCGTCGCTGCGGCGTGCGTCGCGATGGCGCACGCCGCAGGTCTTCAGTCGGTCGTCATGGCCCCGACCGAGATCCTCGCGCGGCAGCACCTGGCGAAGTTCCGCACCTATCTGGAAGAATCCTGCGCGGGCCTGACAGTCGAGCTTCTCGTGAGCGGCCAGAGCGCGGCCGAACGCAGGCGTGTGCGATCAGCGGCGGCGTCGGGCCACTGCGCGCTGGTCGTCGGTACGCACGCACTGATCGAAGACACCGTGGAATTCGCCAACCTGGGCCTTGCCATCGTCGACGAGCAGCACCGATTTGGCACGCGCCAGCGCGAGCTGCTGCGAGGCAAGGGCCGGGGCCGCCCGCATTTCCTGGCCATGACGGCCACGCCGATCCCACGCACGCTTGCCCTCGCCCAGTTCGGTGAGATGGCCGTGTCGACCATCGACGAGCTGCCTCCGGGCCGCCCCGCTGTCCGGACCGAGGTCATCACCCCCGATGACCGCCGCCGGGCGTACGACCTGGTCCGGCAGGAGGTTGCCGCCGGGCACCAGGCCTTCGTGATCTGCCCGCTGATCGAAGAGTCCGAGACATTGGCTGCCCGGTCGGCCACGGCCGAGTTCGAGCGCCTGAAGAGGGATGTGTTCGATGGGCTGCAGATGGACCTGGTTCACGGGCGCCTCAAGGCCAAGGAATCCGTGATGCGGCGCTTTGTCTCGGGCGAGATCCAGGTGCTCGTCGCGACCGCCGTCGTCGAGGTCGGCGTCGACGTACCGAACGCCAGCGTGATGATGATCGAGGGCGCCGACCGTTTCGGCCTCGCCCAGCTGCACCAGTTTCGCGGCCGTGTCGGGCGCGGAGCGGCGCAGAGCTATTGCCTTCTACTCGCCGACGAACCATCCGAGGCGGCGCTCGAACGATTGCATCTCGTGGCCCGCATCCAGGATGGCTTCGCCCTCGCGAGGGAGGACATGAACCGTCGTGGCATCGGAGAGCTCATGGGTCCGCGGCAGCATGGCCTGACGGACAACGCGATGGAATCCCTGCGGCAGCCACGGCTCCTCGATGAGGTTCGCGAAGAGGTGTTACGGCTGGTCGAGGAGGATCCGGGGTTCGAAAGGCACCCGGCCCTGAAGGTGGCGGCCGAAAGGCGCCAGGACCAGATGTCGATCAGCTGACCGGTTCGTAGGCGGCGGTCAGCATCCCGAAATAGGTAGGCGCCTCGTACGAGATGAGCCGCCCGCGCCAACCCATCGTGGCGCCGTGCAGCATGAGCATCTGCCACCAGCTGTCCGCCTTGGCGTTCTCGACCATCTCGGCGGGAATGTCCAACAGCCTGTCGAGACGCCCGGTCCGGACGAGGCCGACGACCAGTGCGTCGTATTCTGCGGCCGCCGTATGGAAGCCATAGGGACCGGCCTCGAGATG
>JBOHUP010000018.1:0-7052 GCA_050734615.1 Candidatus Dormibacteraceae bacterium
CTCTGACACGACGCGTTTTGTCGCGGCCACCGCGCGGGTCGCTGGCAAGCGGATCACCTACCACCAACTGATCGGGAAGGAAGCCTATGGGCAGTAGTCCGGATGCAGGCCGTCGCCTCGCCCGCCATCGCTTCGAGGAATTCGTGCGGCACGTGCTGGCCGTCCCAAAGGTCGACCTTGATGCTCGCCTCGCTGCCGAGAAACGGCGCAAGCGCAAGAAGCCGCCGTCCGCCAACTGAGTCGTTAATGCGCGTGTCATAGCGAGTTCGTCCCAGCCTGGCTGGACCGAGGGCCAAGTTGCGTCGCGCTAAGGAACACCTCGATGCCTTCGACTCTGCCAGCGATGCGTTCTTCCGTGATGACCCCCACACCTTTGTCTCCCAAGTAGGGAAAAAGCCCGATGAGTACATCGTGCGCATCCGTGGCGTCAAGGTCGTACCCGTTGATATGGCGCTGATCGCTGGCGACGCCATTTTCAACATGCGTTCGTATCTTGACCACATGACTTATGCCTTCTGGCACTCGGAGGATGCCCAGTTCCCGGTATTCGCCACGTCCAAGAGCTTTGACGATTGGGGACGCCGCAGGATTAAGGGAACCTCCGACGCGTTCAAGGCACTGGTGGAGGGCTTGCAGCCGTACCAATCCGGCAACGGCGGCAAACTGAATCTCCTCTGGCTCTTGAATGAGCTGTCTAACGCTGACAAGCACCGAACGCTTCATTTGTCCAGCGTGTCGTTGGTTGGCTCCGGTTACCGAAGTCTCATCACGAGGGATTGCAATGTCCGAATGCAGTCGCCCATTTTCAAGGGGATGCTCAAAGACGGCACAGAAATGTGTCGAGTTCGCATCGCGCGCACCGGGCCGAAGCCAGAAATGCAAGTGCACTTGGCATTGGCATTGGCAATATGCTTCAACGAGTTCGGGCCCGGTCGCGGCCAGATCGTTGCTGACATGCTGCTCAAGATCTATGAGTACATCGACAGCATCCTGCCCCAGTTCGAGAATATCCTCTAGCGACGCCACCCGGCTTAGATTGGGCCGAGTCATTCCCGACTCTCGCGGGCGCGAGCTTGCCAAGTGTGTCTAGTATATCGTTGCCCAAATCAGGCACACCGACGCCCCCCCAAGCACCCCTAAGACCGACCTCCGCAACCCCGCCGCCACCGTGGCTTGGACATGCCTACCCACTAGGCGTGGCCCATCCCTGTCGGCTAAACACAAAATCTAGTTCCGCAAACACCCAAGGAGCCTATATAATCGCGGGCAACCCGCCCCATATCCCACCCCACGTTCCAGGAGGCATCCCAGCACACTTTGTCGCGGCGGAAGAAAACCGTCGGTCTCGACCTGGGCTCCAGCCGGGTCGCCGTGGTCATCTCGGAGTCTGACGAGCCGGGCGCTCCCGTGAGCATCATCGGCGTTGGGGAAAGCCCGTCCGAAGGCCTGCGCAAAGGCGTGGTGGTGAATCTTGAGAAGACGATCGCCGCCATCCAGGCCGCCGCCGTGGCCGCCGAGCGCATGGCCGGCCAGCGTATCGAATCCGTCGTGGTGTCCCTGGGCGGAACGCACCTTTACAGCCAGAACTCGATGGGCGTAGTCGCCGTGGCGCACGGCGACCACGAGATCGGCGACGACGACGTGCAGAGGGTGGTCGAGGCGAGCCGCGCGATCAGCGTCGCTTCGGACCGCCAGGTGATCCACGTCATCCCCCGCGCCTACACAGTGGACGGGCAGGACGGAGTCCGCGACGCGATCGGGATGACCGGCCACCGCCTCGAGGTCGAGACCAACATCCTCACCGGCGCGCAGACCGCCATACAGAACGTCATCAAGTGCGTGCACGGTGCAGGCTTCGACGTCGAAGACGTCGTCTGCGCCGGTCTCGCAGCGGGCGAGGGCGTCCTCAGCCGGCAGGAGATCGAGCTGGGCGTTTGCCTGGTCGAGATCGGCGCTGGCACCACCAACGTCGTGGTCTACAACGAAGGCACTGCGCGCCACCTCGCTGTGCTGCCGGTCGGCAGCAACCACGTGACGAGCGACATCGCTATCGGGCTGCGCACGACGCTTGACGAGGCCGAAGGTCTGAAGCTCAACTACGGCCACGCCCTGCCGGATGTGATCGACCACGCGGAGAAGGTCGAGGTCCGGCAGGTCGGAGGCGACCGCATCCAGGCCCTGCCGCGCCGCTTCCTCGCGGAGATCATAGGTCCCCGCATGGTGGAGATCTTCCAGATGGCGCGTGAAGAGGTGCGCAAGACCGGCTTCGACCAGCTGCTTCCGGCGGGTGTCGTCGTGACCGGCGGCGGCTCGCGCCTCATGGGCACGATAGATGCGGCGCAGGCCGTGTTCAACACATCGGCCCGTCTCGGCCAGCCGACCGGCCTGGCGGGACTCGCCGACAAGGCCCAGGGTCCGTCGTTCGCGGTCTCGGCCGGCCTCGTCAAGTGGGGCTCGCGCTCGCGAGCGCCATACGGCAACGCCCGCCAGCCAGTCACGTTCGGCACGACGTATCAAAAAACAGTGAGGTGGCTGCGCGATTTTTTCTAGAGAGCAGACCCGTAACCAGCTGGAGCTCGCCATAGCAAAAGCACATCCCGAACAGGAGGTCTTCATGAAGGAAAGCGAGTTGCACGAAGGGCGAGCGCGAATCAAGGTCGTCGGCTGTGGTGGCGGTGGCGGCAACGCCGTCAATCGCATGATCTCGAAAGCGCTCAAGGTCCAGTTCATCGCCGTCAATACCGACAAGCAAGCACTCGAGCGCTGCCAGGCGGACGTGAAGGTCCAGATTGGAAACAAGATCACTCGAGGCCTTGGCGCCGGCGGTGACTGGACTCGCGGACGCGACGCGGCCGACGAGAGCCGCACCGAGCTGTCGGCCGTCGTCCAAGAATCGGACATGGTCTTCATCACCTGCGGTATGGGCGGCGGGACCGGCACCGGCTCGGCGGCCATCGTGGCCGAGCTGGCCAAGGAGGCCGGCGCGCTGACCATTGGCGTGGTGACGCGGCCGTTCGCGTTCGAGGGCCGCATCCGCAACGACACGGCCGAGGAAGGCATCAAGGCACTGCGCAGCCAGGTCGACGCGCTGATCGTGGTCCCCAACGACCGGCTGGCCCAGGTCGCGAGCTCCAAGACCACCCTCGAGGATGCGTTCCGCATGGCGGACGACGTCCTGCGCCAGGGCGTCCAGGGCATCTCGGACCTCGTCACCCAGCCGGGGGTCATCAACCTCGACTTCGCTGACGTCAAAGCGATCATGGAGAACGCCGGCGAGGCGCTGATGGGCATCGGACACGGCGCCGGCGACACGCGCGCCGAGGACGCCGCCAAGCAGGCGGTCTCGAGCCCGCTGCTCGAGACGTCGATCGACGGCGCCAAGGGCATCCTCTTCAACATCACCGCCGGCAAGGACATCACGCTGCAGGAGGTGCAGAAGGCGGCCGAGATCGTGCGCTCGGCGGCAGACCCCGGCGCCAACATCATCTTCGGCGTCGTGCGCGACGAGACGATGCAGGGGGAGATCAAGGTCACCGTCATCGCCACCGGGTTTGGCGGCAAGACCCAGCACGAAGCCAAGCAGGAGACGATGCGTCGTACGATCGAGCGGCCGGAGTTCGGCGCCGAAGAGCTCGGCGACATCAACATTCCGGCCTTCCTTCGCAACCGAATGTAGCCCCGAGGAATTAACCAATGCGCTGCCCGTACTGCGGTCACCACGACCTGAAGGTGGTCGACTCACGCGACTCGGAAGTCGGTGAAGCGATTCGCCGGAGGCGAGAGTGCCTGCAATGCGGGCAGCGCTTCACCACTTACGAGCGGATCGAGGCCGTTCCTTTCTATGTGACGAAAAAGGACGGGCGCCGCGAGGACTTCGACCCGCAGAAGCTCTTCACCGGCCTGAAGAAGGCGACCGAGAAACGCGACATCTCGCCGGAACGCCTTCGTGCAATCGTCGACGACATCGAGGCCGAGCTGCGGCGCTCTGGCCGGGTCGAAATCCCGAGCGGAGAGATCGGCGAGATGGTCATGGACCGGCTGCGCGACCTGGACGAGGTCGCATACATAAGGTTTGCGTCGGTCTATCGGGAATTCATGGACCTCCAGCAGGTCAAAAAAGAGATAGAGCAGGTCCTCAGCTCGCGACGCTCGTAGTCTTCGTAACCTTCCTGTCGTGATCGTCACTCCGGACGTCCTTAAGATCCTCGCGCTCGAGTCAGAGGCGGGGCTCGTGCACGGCTTCTCGACAAGCCGGTTCGGCTCTGTTGGCTTGACCCATGCCCCGGATCCTGTTCCGGTTCTCGCCTCGCGCCGCGCCTTCGCGCGCGCCCTTGGTGTCGACGGCGACGAGCTCACCATCGCGGGCGCGGTCCACGGCACCTTGATCGCGCGGGTGGACGAGCCGCTCGATGTCGTGCAGGGCGTCGACGGGCTGGTCACCGACCGGCGAGGTGTGGCCCTCTTCGCGACCTTCGCGGATTGCTACCCGATCATCCTGTGGGACCCGACGCGAATTTGCGCTGCGCTGGTTCATGCGGGCTGGCGCGGCACGCTGGCCGGCGTGGCGACCGACGCGGTCGAGGCCCTGGGGCGAGCGTACGGATCGGCGCCCCGGAACGTCCGGGCCGGTATCGGGCCCGGCATCTGCGGACGTTGCTACGAGGTCGGGGAGGAGGTCGCGACGCGGTTCGACCAGCGCTTCGTCACTCCTGGACAAGACGGGAAATACCTTCTCGACCTCGCGGCGGCCAACGCCGCGCAGCTGGAGGCGGCCGGCGTTGCAGCGGTCCACCTGATGGGGATGTGCACCAAGGAAAATGACTTCCTGCCCTCGCACCGGCGCAACCCCGACGGTACCCGCTTCGGCGCCATCGTCGCGCTGCGTTGAGCGGCGTCGCGTCGCGCCTCGTCGCCATACATGAGCGCATTGCCCAAGCCAGCCGCGACCCCGACGAGATCACCATCGTCGCGGTCACCAAAGGCTTCGGCCCCGAAGCGTGCCGTGAAGCTGTGGAGGCCGGCCTGCGGGTGCTGGGTGAGAACAGGGTCCAGGAGGCGCTGGGCAAGATAGCCCAGGTCGCCGGCGCCGATTGGCACCTGATCGGCCACCTGCAGACCAACAAGGTGAAGCTCGCGGTGGGCAGGTTCACCCTCATCCAGACCGTCGACTCGCTGCATCTGGCCGAAGCCATCGCCTCACGCGACCCGCGACAGGCTGTCCTGGTCGAGGTGAACGTAGCCCGCGAGACGCAGAAGTCGGGGGTCGATCCTGACAAGGCTGTTGAGCTGATCGCCGCAGTGAGCGGTTTGCTCGAGGTGCGCGGACTGATGGCCATGGGACCCACCCACGCCGACCCCGCGTCCGCTTTCCAAGAGCTGGCGGCGTTACGGGCACTGGCACGCGAGCGAACCGGCAGGCCATTGCCGGTCCTTTCTATGGGCATGAGCGCAGACTTCGAGGCTGCACTGGCCGCCGGAAGCACGATGCTACGATTGGGTCGGGCGCTCTTCGGACCTCGCCCAACGTGACGACATGATCCTGATTGCCACGCTCCTGATATATGTCCTCTACGCCTTCATCATCGTCATGTTGGTGCGGGTCGCCTTTTCGTGGGTCAGCCCGTACCCGACCAATGCGGTATCGCGCTTCACCTTTCAGGTCACCGAGCCTCTGCTTGCCCCAGTGCGCAGATGGCTGCCTCCCGTGTCGGGGATGGATCTGTCCCCGCTCGTGGTGACCCTGGTCGCCTACTTCCTGATCGCCGCCCTGCGTAACATCGGCTGACCGTGTTCCAGAAGGTCGATCAGAAAGTCAGCTTCCCGGAGCTGGAGATCCAGCTCATGGCGCGCTGGAAGAGCGAGAACACCTTCGAGGAGTCGCTCAAGCTGCGCGAGGGCAAGCCGCGCTTCGTCTTCTATGAGGGCCCGCCGACCGCGAACGGCAAGCCCGCGACGCACCACATCCTGGCCCGCGCCTTCAAGGACCTGTTCGGCCGCTACAAGACCATGCAGGGGTTCTACGTCGAGCGCAAGGCAGGCTGGGACACGCACGGCCTACCGGTGGAGATAGAGGTCGAGAAGAAGCTCAAGATTTCCGGCAAGTTCGAGATCGAAAACGAGATCGGTGTCGAGAAGTTCAACGAGCTGTGCCGGGCCAGCGTCCACGAGTACGTCACCGATTGGGTCGCGTTCAGCGAGCGCATGGCCTTCTGGCAGGACTACGACGCCGCCTACTGGACGCTGACCACCGACTACATCCAGTCGGTCTGGTGGGCGCTCAGCGAGCTGTGGAAGCAAGGCCTGATCTACAAGGGCTTCCGGGTGGCGCCGTACTGCTCGCGGTGCGCCACTCCGCTGTCCAGCCATGAGCTGGCTCAGGGCTATCGAGACAATGTTCCCGATCCAAGCGTCTACGTGAAGTTCAAGGTCAAGCTGGAACAGACGACCTCGATCCTTGCTTGGACCACCACGCCGTGGACGCTACCCGGCAACGTGGCGCTGGCAGTGGACAAGGATGTCGACTACGTGCGCGTGAAGCAGGGTGACGAGTACCTGGTCCTGGCGGAGGCTCGGTTGAGCGTGCTCGACGGCCCCTACGAGGTCGTCACCCGGATGAAGGGCCAGGACCTGATCGGTGTGAGTTATCTCCCGCTCTTTCCTTACTCCGTGCCGGCCGAGGGCAGGGCCCATTACGTGGTCGATGCGGATTTCGTGTCCACTGAAGAGGGCACGGGAGTCGTCCACACCTCGGCGCTATACGGCGTGGACGACCTTCGCCTCTGCCAGGAGAAAGGCATCCCGTTCAAGCACACGGTCGGGCTGGACGGCAAGTTCCTGCCGTACGTGGAGAAGTTCGCAGGCCTGCATGTCAAGGAGGCGGATCCGGTGATCCTGGACGACCTCAAGGCACGCGACCTCCTGTACAAGGTCGAGACCATCCTGCACACCTACCCTGAATGCTGGCGCTGCAAGACCCCGCTGATCTACTACGCCCTGGACTCCTGGTACGTGAAGACCACCGAGCGCAAAGCGGAGCTCATCGCCAACAACGC
>JBOHUP010000019.1:0-7435 GCA_050734615.1 Candidatus Dormibacteraceae bacterium
CCCCAACAACCTCAAGGACTGAAGTCCCTTTCCGGCGGAGCGGTAGAGATTCTGGGTGAGGCGCCAACACAAACCCGCGGGCGCACGTGTCGTATCATTTTGCTCAAGAAGAATGACGTTCGCCTTCAGCGAATCCGCCGTCACGGTCCGCAGCGCCCTGGGCGCCGTCCTTCGGGGTCGTCGCGAAGCCGCCCGCCGCACGCTGACCGAGGTGGCGGCTGAAGCGGGCCTCTCTCCCGCCCACCTGTCGGAGGTGGAACGCGGCCGAAAGGAGGTGTCCACCGAGCGCCTGCTCGCGGTCGCCCACGCGCTTGGAGCACGCCCGGCCGACATCTACTCCGAGCTCGCCCGGTTGCTGGGTGCCGACGCCGACAATCGGAGCTGGCCGGAAGACCCTCCCGTGAAGCTCCGCCTGGCCACCGCCTCGCTGCCGCTGGAAGCGCTGCGCAGCGTCGCCGATTTCAGCGCTTACCTGGCGATGGCCAACCCACCGCCGAAACCGAAAGGACGCATCGGCTTTACAACCGGTCGATAGGAGGTAGTTCGATGATACCCACGGTGATCACCAACGACGGACGCGGCGAACGAGCCTACGACATCTACTCGCGGCTGCTCAAAGATGGCGTGGTTTTCGTGCGCGGCGTGATCGACGACGACATGGCGACCACGGTCACGGCGCAACTGCTTTTTCTCGAGAACGAGGCGCCCGATCACGACATCCAGCTCTACATCAACAGCCCCGGTGGTTCGCTGACCGCCGCGCTTTCCATCTACGACGCGATGCAGTACGTGGCGCCCAAGGTCGCGACTCTCTGCACAGGCCTTGCTGCGAGCGGCGGCTCGATCCTGCTCGCGGGCGGAGCACCGGGAATGCGCATGTCGCTGCCTCACGCGCAGATCCTCATCCACCAACCCTTTACGCAGGGGATCCAGGGTCAGGCGACCGACATCCAGATCCACGCGCAGGAGATCCTCCGCCAGCGGGAGCAGCTCGCCCGCCTCTACGCGAAGCACTGTGGCCGCCCGCTCGAGGATGTCGAGAGAGCGATGGAGCGCGACTTCTTCATGACTCCCGAGCAGGCCAAGGAGTGGGGCCTGATCGACCTGATCGTCGAGAAGAGCCCACATGCCGCAGTCGCCTCGCCGCTTCGGGGCGCGTAAGCCAGCCGAGTGAGGGTCGTCGTCCTCGGCGGTACTCGTTTCATCGGCCGAGCGATCGTCGATGAGCTGAGCGGCGCCGGTCACCATGTGCTCGTCGTCCACCGCGGACAGCTGGAGCCCCATGACATGCCGGCCGTGCGGCACCTGCACGCCGACCGCGCCGAGCTTGGCGAACGCCGTTCCGAGCTTGCGGCGTTCCAGCCGGATGCAGCGATCGACTGCCGCGCCTTGACGCGCGCCGACTCGGAGGCCGCCGTCGGCGCGTTGCCCGATGGCATTCGGCTGGTCGTGATTTCGAGCGTCGACGTCTACCGCGCCTTCGGGGCGCTCAACGACGAGCGCGAGACCGACCCGGTGCCGCTCGACGAGGAATCGCCCGTCCGCCCCAATCGGTATCCGTATCGCGGCAAGATGCCGGGCCTCGATGACTACGACAAATTGGAGGTCGAGGACGTTTATCTGGCCCGAGGGGCAACCTCATTTCGGCTTCCAATGGTCTACGGCGAACATGACTACCAGCGGCGCGAAGAGTTCATTCTCAAACGGGTCCGTGCCGGCCGCACGCGCATCCCGTTCGGGTCGGGCCAGTGGCTTGCGTGTCGAGGCTACGTCCGCGACATCGCGCGTGGCGTCCACCTCGCGCTGCAGACGCCCGCGGCATCCGGCGAGGTGATGAACCTCTGCGAGGACCGCACCTATTCGATGCGGATGTGGTCCCGAATGATCCTCGATGCGGCGGGCTCGAGCGCTGAGCTCGTGCCGGTGCGCGATGAAGTCCTGCCCGAGGACCTGAAACCCACGGGCACCATGTCACAGCACATCGTGGCCAGCGCTCGCAAGGCAAGGAGGCTGCTCGGCTGGACCACGTCGGACCCACTCGAATCGCTGCGCACGACCGTGGCGTGGCATCTCGCAAACCCGCCTGAGGACGAGGCCCCGCAATTCGGGGACGACGACCGAGCACTGGGCAGCGCGTAAGCTTCGTCGCACATGTCCCGGCGGTACCGGCCATTCGATCCGTTCGAGCGTGGTGGCCCGTTCCAGGCGGGAAGAGAGATCCATATCCCGCGCCCGCCGCGCCGATTCTGGATCGGTGCGGGACTTTTCGGCGTGGCGATCCTCATCTTCATCTTCGCCAGCCCCATCGTGTGGGTCCTCACCGAGCTGCAGTGGTACGACTCGCTCGGCTACAAGACCGTGTTCAGCACTCGGCTCGTGCTCGAGACCGTCCTGTTCGCCGGCAGCTTCGCGCTTGCGTTCATCTACATGATGGCCAACGTCCTGATCGCGCTGCGCCTCCGGTCGGGACCAGGCCTTCGGGCGGTCGGGATCAGGCGGTCGGTCATCCGCACCGCCAGCGGCGGCATCGGCCTCGCGGGAGCGGCGTTGATCGCCCTCGTGCTCTCCGGAGGCGCCCAATCCCAGTGGCAGAGCCTGGCTCTGTTTCAGCACTATTCGGCCAGCGGCATCACCGAGCCCGTCCTGGGCCAGGACATTTCGTTTTACCTGCTGACCCTGCCATTCCTGCATTCGGTGGCCAACTGGGCCCTCGGGCTTGCGTTCCTGGCCGCTCTGCTCATCGCCGCGATCTACTCATGGCGCGGCGACACCTTCGGGTTCAACTTCAGCCCCCAAGCGATCGCGCATCTCTCCGTCCTGCTGGCCGTCTTCACGCTCGTGCTGGCCGGCTGGATCTGGCTCGGCCGCTACGACCTGCTCTATGCGCACAACAGCACGGTCGTGTGGGGCGCGGCTTATACCGACGTCAACGCGCGCCTTCCTCTCTACACGTTCCAGGCAGGTGCGGGGATCGTGGTGGCCGGGGCCCTCGCGGTCAACGCTTGGGTTCGCCGCCTGTGGCTGCCCGTTGCGGCCGCCGGAATCTGGATTGCGATGCTGATCATCGGACAGGTCTATCCAGGGGTCATCCAGAGCTTCTTCGTCACGCCGAGCGCGCAGACGTATGAGCTTCCGTACATCACGCGCCAGCTCACCGCCACACGGGCCGCGTACGGACTGTCCAACGTAACCGTGAGCAATTTCACCGGCGACCAGCCGGTGACGCAGCAGGAAGTTCAGAACGACCAGGTCACAGTCGACAACCTCCGCCTGTGGGACTACGCGCCGCTGATGGACACCTATCAGCAACAGCAGACGATCAGGACCTACTACACGTTCTTCGACATCGACATAGACCGCTACACCCTGGCCGGCGTGTACAAGCAGCTCGAGATCAGCGCCCGCGAATTTGATTTCAGCAAGCTTCAGGCGTCGGCCCAGCAGTGGGTCAACGAGCACCTGGTCTACACGCACGGCTATGGCGTCGCCGCCAGCCCGGTCAACGCGGTCGTCGGCGAAGGTCTGCCCGACTACGTGGTCGGCAACATCCCTCCGACAGGGCCCCTCGCCGTGACGCAACCGGCTATCTACTATGGCGAGCTGACCAACACGTATGCGCTCGCTCACTCCAACACCAAGGAGTTCGATTACCCCTCAGGCAGCCAGGACCAGTTCACCACCTACACCGGCACTCACGGGGTGCCGATGACGGCGATCAACAAGGCGCTGTGGTCGTTGAAGCTGGGCGACTTCAACCTGCTGGTCTCGAGCCAGGTAAACGACCAGACCCTCATGCTCTACCGGCGCAACATCGTCGCCCGCGCGTCGGAGATCGCGCCTTTCCTCACGTTCGACCAGGACCCTTACATAGTCGTCGTCAACGGCAAGCTCTACTGGATCCTCGACGCTTACACGACCGGGTCGACCTACCCATATTCGCAAACCCAAACTTTCCAGCCGAACGCCAGCAACGCCAGCGACATCAACTACATCCGGAACTCGGTCAAGGTCGTCATCGATGCTTACGAAGGCACTGTCGACTTCTACATCATCGATCCCAAGGACCCCATCATCCGCGCCTACGCAGCCACGTTCCCCGACATGTTCAAACCGATCGACAGCATGCCGGCCGGGTTGCGCGCGCATCTGCGCGTCCCCGAAGACCTGTTCAACATCCAGGTGCAGACCTACGCCACCTACCACATCACCGACCCGAAGGTCTTCTTCTCCCGCGAAGACGTCTGGGACATTCCCACCGCACAAACCTCGCCCGGCGGCACGGCCGTGCCGGTGCAGCCCTATTACGTTCTGTTCCGCCTGCCGGGTGAGCAGAACGCAGAGTTCCTGCTGATCATGCCGTTCACCCCGCTGGGCAAGCAAAACCTCGTCTCATGGCTGGCGGTTCGCAACGACGGCGCGAACTACGGCAAGTACGTGTCTTACGTCTTGCCCAAGGACAAGGTGATCTTCGGACCCCAGCAGGTGGCCAACCGCATCAACGAGAACACTCAGATCTCGACCGACTTCACGCTCTTCCACCAGGCAGGGTCGCAGGTACAGCAAGGCAACCTCCTGGTGGTGCCCATCGGCAACTCCTTCCTCTACTTCGAGCCGATCTACCTCAGGGCCAACCAGGCGACGAGCCTCCCCGAGCTGAAGAAGGTGATCCTGGCCGACCAGGCCAACGTCGTTTACGCCGACACGCTGCAGCAAGCGATCGACCAGCTCGTGGGCACGACCACGGCGCCGCCGCCGCCCGCGAACCAACCTCCGGTCACGGTCACGCCCGCCGTGGTCGCGCAGATCACCGACCTCGTCACGCAGGCCAACCTCCACTACAAGGCCGGCTATCAGGCGCTTTCCACCGGCGATTTCGCGACCTTCGCGACCGAGATGAAGACGGTGGGTCAGCTGCTCACACAGCTGCAGGCCTTGACCGGGAGTGGATCCCCATCGGCGACGGCGTCGCCGTCGCCGAAGGCGTCTGCGTCGCCCAGCCCCTAGCCGCTCTTCAAGGGCACGAAGAGAACTGGAAAGAGGGATCGGTAGCTGACCTCGTCACCGTGGCGCACGTAGAGCCGCAGGTCTTGTGATTCGTCCGTCCCGGCCCCCACGGGGATCACCAACCGGCCCCCGTCCGCCAGCTGGTCGACGAGCGGCCGCGGTACCGCGGTCGCCGCGCACGCCACCAGGATCACCTCATACGGAGCCGATTCGGACCACCCCAGGCTGCCGTCGGCGATCGCCACTTCGACATTGGCGTAGCCGAGACGCTCCAGCGTGGCGGCTGCCCGCTCAGCCAGCGCCGGCTCGCGCTCCAGCGTAATGACCCTGCGACACAACCGGCTCAACACCGCGGCCTGATATCCGGATCCGGCCCCCACTTCGAGTGCGATGTCATCTGGGCGCGGCATGACCGCCTGGGTCATCAGCGCCACGACCAGCGGCTGCGAGATGGTCTGCCCGCATTCGATGCCGAGGGCGCGGTCCTCATACGCATGGCGCCGCAGCCTGGCGGGCAGGAACTCCTCGCGCGGGACCTCCGCCATGACCCGCAGCACGCGGTCGTCGCTGACGCCGTGAGGCTGGAGCTGTTCGGCGATCATCCTCTGCGCAGGGGTGCCCACTGGATCGGCCTCCAACCTCGAGAGTACAATCTCCAGGTCTCATTGGCGTCGTCCGCCCAGAACTCTGTCCCGCAGAAGTGGCGCCGTCCGGTAAGGCAGCGCTCGCGCCTGGCCAGGCGTTCAGGCCCCGCTCACGCACGCGTTGAATTCGCCCATCCCTCCGAGCAGGAGTTCGCGCGCTTCCTGGACTACTACCGGATCCGCTGGGTGTACGAGCCGATGTCCTTCCCGATCGCCTGGGACGGATCGCGAGTGTCGGAGATGTTCACACCGGACTTCTACCTGCCGGAGCACGACCTGTACGTCGAGCTCACGACCATGAAGCAGTCCCTCGTGACGCCCAAGAACAGAAAGCTGCGTATGGTCCGAGAGTTGTATCCGGAGCTGAACGTCCAGCTGCTTTATCGCAAGGACTACCAGCAGCTGCTGGCCAAGGCCGGCTACGGCGAGGTCGAGGTGCAGAACCTGCGCAAGCAGGACATCGGCGACATTCTCATCTCGCCGGTCGAGCTCGAGACCCGGGTACGGGCTCTTGGCCGCAAGATCTCACGCGAGTACCGTGGCCAGTCTTTGGTCCTCGTGGGTGTGCTCAAGGGCGTGACGTTCTTCCTCGCCGACCTGGCGCGTCAGATCAAAGTGCCGTTCGTCATCGACTACCTTGACCTGCACCGCTACGCGGGCGCCCTGCCACGTGAGCGGGTGCGGATCGCGCGAGACATCGACTATCCGATCGAAGGTCGTCATGTCCTGCTGGTGGAGGACATCGTGAACACCGGCCTCACCCTGGACTACGTCCTGTCCGAGCTGCGTGAGCGAAAGCCGGCGTCCCTCGAGGTCGTGACGCTGCTGGACCGGCCACTGCGCCGCCTCGTGACCGTTCCCATCCGCTTTGTCGGCTTCCAGATCCCTAACGACTACGTCGTCGGCTATGGGCTCGATTACCGCGAGCTGTACCGCAACCTTCCCTTCGTCTGCACGCTACGAGCGAGCGTCTACGACATCCCCACGCAGACGGCCCCGCCGGCCCTTCAGCCGCAAGCCTGAACGCCGACCCCGGGGCCAGGCTGGCCCGCCTGCTGGCCTGGATGGACGGTCAGGATTTCTCCGAGCTCGTGGGCTCGGGCCTCATCGACCAGGTCGAGCGGATCGTGGTCGAGGGGCACCGGCTGCTTTACGACAGCGAGGGCCGGGCTTGGTCTCGGGCGGTCGCCTACCGCTGGCTCCGATACGAGGATCCGCGGCCCGTGGCGCGCCTGGCAGACGGCGTGCGAAAGCTGCGCCGGAGGGGTGTGGAACTGGACGCCGAAGCTGTGGAGAAAGCCTGCAAATCGGCGACTCAGAGGGGCTTTTTGAATTGAACGACCGGGTGTGGAGCATTTGTGGAAAACACATGCCCCAAGCGACCTTCCTGTTTACCCTGAAGTACCCTATGCGTTTTTCGGTTTCCATCCCGGGTTGCCCCGGACCTTCCACCTACTCGACGTTCGGTATCCTCAGGTTTACCGTACTCAGCCGCTTGGGGCGACGCGAAAGTTAACAGGCGGTTATGAGTACGTCAACGGCAAAAATTTTCGCGCTGCCAGGCAAAGGTTTGTGGCTTGACATCGCGTTGGCGAAGCCGCTATTGGGCGCCTTCTAGAATGAGTCGCGAAGGAGTAAGTCACATGCCCGAAGTCGTCATCGTCGAAGCTGTCCGCACACCGATCGGACGTCGCAATGGAAAGTTAAAGGACGTCCATCCGGTCGTCCTCGGTTCGCTGGTCCTCAAGGAAATCATTCAGCGCGCGGGTATCGAACCAGGACAGGTC
>JBOHUP010000020.1:0-2711 GCA_050734615.1 Candidatus Dormibacteraceae bacterium
ATGAGCACCGCCGTTTCGCCGTGATCACCGCTTACGACTTCCTGAGCGCTCGTATCCTCGACGAGGCGGGTATCCCGATCCTCCTGGTCGGCGACAGCCTGGGGATGGTGATGCTCGGGCACCCGACGACGCTGCCCGTGACGCTTGACGACATGCTCCACCACGCCAAGGCCGTGGCGCGTGGTTCGCGCCAGGCCTTCCTCGTCGGAGACATGCCGTTCATGTCCTACCACGTTTCGGTCGAGCAGGCGCTCGCCAGCGCCGGCCGCTTCATCCAGGAGGCCGGCATGCATGCGGTCAAGCTGGAAGGAGGCGGGAGGATCGTCGACTTGACACGCCGCCTGACCGAGATCGGCATCCCGGTGATGGGCCACCTGGGCCTGACGCCGCAGTTTGTCCACCAGATGGGCGGATTCAAGGTCCAGGGCAAGAGCCAGGCCCAGGCGGCGCGAATCCTGGCCGACGCCAAGGAGCTCCAGGAGGCGGGGGCGTTCAGCCTCGTCCTCGAAGGAGTGCCCAGCGAGCTGGCTCGTCGCATAACGGCCGAGCTGCGCATACCGACAATCGGCATTGGCGCGGGACCCGGCACGGACGGCCAGGTGCTTGTCTTCCACGACATGTTCGGGCTCACCACCGGCAAAGCGCCGAAGTTCGTGAAGCGGTACGCGAGCCTGGCAGACGAAATCACCCGCGCGGCCACGCGGTTCGCGCAGGAGGTCGGCAGCGGGACCTTCCCAGGCCCCGAGCACGAATACTCGGCCAACGGACAGGGCCCGGCGCCCAAAGAAGAGCTGGAAGAGGTCAAGTACGGAGCCGGGTAGCGACTCGAATTCAGAAACGTTCACCGAACCCGGCGCGATGCACACGGCCTCGCGCCGGTGGCGCCGCCAGGGTCGTTCGATCGGCCTGGTCGCGACGATGGGCGCGCTGCATCGCGGTCACCTGAGTCTGGTCGAGCTGGCCCGCCGGGAGAACGACGTCACCGTCGTGAGCATCTTCGTCAACCCGATCCAGTTCGGGCCGGGCGAGGACTTCGAGCGCTATCCTCGCGACGCCCAACGGGACGAGGACTGGCTCGTCCGAGCGGGGATCAAGGCGATCTACAGGCCCTCTGTGGAGTCCATGTACACGGCCGGAGCGGCCACCCGGGTCCGGGTGGAGGGCATGTCCGCCCGGCTCGAAGGCGCGGCCCGGCCCGGGCACTTCGAAGGGGTCGCCACGGTGGTGACGAAGCTTTTTGCCGCGGTCGAGCCCGACCGGGCGTACTTCGGTCAGAAGGACGCCCAGCAGGTCGCCGTGGTGAAGCGGCTGGCTCGGGACCTCGACCTCGGGGTCGAGGTCCGGGTCGTGCCGACGGTTCGGGAGGCCGACGGGCTGGCGCTGAGCTCGCGTAACGCCTTCCTGGGACCGGACGAGCGCCGGGCGGCCACCTCCCTGAGCGCCGCGTTGCGGCAGGCCGCCCACGCCTACGCCGGCGGCGAGCGTGACCCGGAGGCCCTCCGTGTGATCCTGCGCTCTCGCCTCGAGTCCGAGCCGCTCGCCGGGGTCGACTACGCGGAGGTGGTCGACCCGGCCACTTTTGAGCCTCCGGGCACGCTCGCCGTGCTGGCCGTGCGGATCGGCCGGACGCGGCTCATCGACAATCACGATCTGCGGGAAGCGTTTCCCGGATGACCCGCCTACGTGCGTTACAATTGCAGTTCGTATTGGCGGAGGCCGTTATGACGACCAACACCACACCAATAACTTCTAGGGGGTTCTCAGTTGTCCAATGAGTCCGGTGCTGTCCTGACAGAACAGAAGGAGGCGACCGAACAGGACTCTTCAGCCCCGATGACCATGGAGGACTACCTCCATTTCGATGAGGAGTCCTTCAAGACCCCCAACCACGGCGATATCGTGGATGGGATCGTCGTTCGAGTCGACCCGGACGAGGTGCTGGTCGACATCGGCGCCAAGGCCGAGGGGGTCATCTCAAGCAAAGAGCTAGGCCTACGCGGCGATCTGGACTCGGTCGGGCTGGAGCCTGGCGACCAGATCAAGGTCTACGTCCTGCAGCCGGAGAACGAAGAGGGCAACGTCGTCCTCAGCCTGCGCCGGGCGCGCGCCGAGACGACCTGGCTGGTGGCTGCTGAGAAGCAGACTGACGGGTCGGTCATGGACGCCGACGTCCGCGAGCAGAACAAAGGCGGATTGATCGTCAACATCCTCGGCTTGCGTGGCTTTCTGCCCTCGAGCCAGGTCGCGCGAGCCTACGCCGGCAGCCTCGAGTCGCTGGTCGGGCAGCGGATCCCTGTCAAGATCCTCGAGGTCAACCGGAAGCGCAACCGGCTGATCGTCAGCCAGAAGGCCGCGGAGGACGAAGACCGCGCGCGCAAGCGCGAGGAGCTGTTCAGCCGCCTCGCCACCGGGACCACGGTCAAGGGCACCGTCTCCGGCATCACCAGCTACGGGGCTTTCGTCGACATCGGCGGCGCGGATGGCCTCATCCACATCTCGGAGCTGTCGTGGGACCGCGTGTCCAAGGTGACCGACGTCCTGCAGCTGGGCGACGAGGTCACCGTCAAGGTGATCAAGCTCGATCCCGAGCAGACCCGCATCTCGCTCTCCTCGCGGCAGCTGCAGCAGGACCCGTGGGAGAGGCTCGTCCAGTCGATGCCGATCGGCTCGATCGTGGAGGGCCAGGTCACCAAGACCAAGAAGTACGGCGC
>JBOHUP010000021.1:0-5369 GCA_050734615.1 Candidatus Dormibacteraceae bacterium
GTTGGGGAAGATCCGGATCCAGATCTGCCCGCCGCGCTTGACGTGACGGGTCATTGCCCGGCGGGCGGCTTCGATCTGCCGGTTGCTCATCCAGCATGCTTCCATCGCCTGCAGGCCGTAGTCGCCGAACGCCACGGTGGCACCGCGAGTCGCGATGCCCGTGCGGCGGCCGCGGTGCATCTTGCGGTACTTGACTCTCTTGGGGATCAGCATCTAGGCCTTCTTCCTGGGCGGCGATTTCTTCGCGGGGGCCTTCGTCTCGGCCGTGGCCTCGGCTTTCGGCTCAGCCTTGGCTCTCGGCGCCAGCTTGGGTTTGGCGGGCGACGCGGCGGTGGACCTTGCCCTCGCGGGTGCGGGCGCGCTCGCGGTGGCGGTGGCCGCGGGCGTGGCGGCACGCGGGCGCCTCGGCTTGTCGGCGCGTGTCTCGGGTGAGGTGACCTGGTCGGACGCCGGAGCCTCGGGCGGCGCAACGGCGGCCAGGGCCGCGACCATGTCCGGCTGTGGGCCCACCGGCTCAGGTGTGGACGCCGGCTCGTCGGGAATGGGCGGCAGGCGGCGCTGCGCGGGCGTGATCTGGTCCTTGTAGATCCAGCACTTGACGCCGATCGCGCCGAACGTGGTCTTGGCCGTGGCGCGGCCGAACGCGATGTCGGCACGCAGGGTGTGCGGCGGCACGCGGCCTTCGCGGTCCCACTCGCGTCGCGCCATCTCTGCGCCTCGCAGCCGGCCGCCGCAATAGATCCTCACGCCCTTGGCGCCGGCACGCATGGTGCGCAGGATGGCCTGCTTCATCGCGCGCTTGTAGCTGATGCGTCGCTCGATCTGCGAGGCTATGTTCTCGGCCACGAGCTGAGCGTCGAGCTCCGGCTGCTTGATCTCCTGGATGGAGATGCGCACGCGGTTGCCGAAGCGCTTCTCGAGGTCTTCGCGAAGCTGGTCGACCGAGCTGCCGCCCTTGCCGATCACGATTCCGGGCTTGGCCGTGTGGATGGTCACCGTGAGCTGCGCGTTGGAGGATCGCTCAGTCTCGATCTTCGCGATGCCCGCGTTGCGCAGGCGGGCGAGGATGATGCGGCGCATCTCGAGGTCCTCGTGCAGCATCTTGGTGTAGTCCTTGGGGTTGGCGAACCAGTTCGCCTCCCACGGGCGGAACACACCCAGCCGGAACGCGTTCGGATGGACTTTATGACCCAACTACTTCCGTCCTTTTGGTTGTGCGCCTTGCGCGCGCGCTGGTTTCTGTGCGCCCTGCGCCCGCCCGGCGCCCTGCGGTTGGTCTTCGACGACCGCCGTGATGTGGCACGTGCGGTGAAAGAACTCGTGCGCCATGCTCCGGCTGACCGGGCGCCGGCGGCGGAAAGTCGGACCCTCGTCGATGAGGATCTGTTTCAAGACCAGGTCATCGCGGTTCAGGTTGAAATTGTGCTCGGCGTTGGCGGCAGCGGACTTGATGGCCTTGGCCACGTCGCGAGCGGCGTGCTTGGGCGAGAACTCGAGCTGCGCCAGCGCGTCCGCGACCCTCATGCCCTTCACCATGTCAGCCACCAGCCGCGCTTTGCGCGGCGTGCGGCGAACAAACCTCTGCACTGCTGATACTTCCATCGTCGGCATCTACTACTTCAGAGCCGTCGACTTTTCCGTATGGGTGCCGTGGCCGCGGAAATGCCGGGTCGGCGCGAATTCGCCGAGCCGGTGGCCGACCATGTTCTCGCTGATGAAAACCGGCACGTGCTTTCGCCCGTCGTGCACCGCGATGGTGTGACCGACCATGTCGGGATAGATGACCGAGGCGCGCGCCCAGGTGCGGATCACCTTTTTGTCGCGCGTCTGGTTCATCTTGTCCACCTTTTCCTTCAGCGCGGGGCTGATGAACGGCCCCTTCTTGAGCGATCTAGACACTTATTTCTTTCGTCCCTTCTTCTCGCGGCGGCGGATGATCAGCTTGTCCGAGGCCTTCTTCGGCTTGCGCGTGCGGTAGCCGAGCGCGGGCTTGCCCCACGGAGTCTTGGGGTTGCCACCTGGTCCGGTCTTGCCTTCGCCACCACCATGCGGATGGTCGCGAGGGTTCATGGTCGAGCCGCGGACAGTAGGCCTCACCCCGAGCCAGCGGCTGCGTCCCGCCTTGCCGCCGGACTCGTTCTCATGCTCGATATTACCGACCTGGCCGATCGTGGCCTGGCAGCGCACGTGGACGCGGCGGAGCTCGCCGGAGGGCATACGCACGACGGCGTAGTCCCCTTCCTTCGCGAGCAGCTGCGCGGACGCGCCCGCCGAGCGGACGAGCTGGCCGCCCCGGCCGAGCGTGAGCTCGATGTTGTGGATGGTCGAGCCGACCGGGATGTTGGCCAGCGGGATGGCGTTGCCGATGCGTACCGGCGCCTCTGCCCCACTCTCGATCGGGTCGCCTACCTTGAGGCCCAGCGGCGCGAGGATGTAGCGCTTCTCGCCGTCCTTGTAGTGGATCAAGGCGATGCGGGCGCTGCGGTTGGGATCGTACTCGATGGTCGCGACCTTGCCGGGCACGCCGTGCTTGTCCCGCTTGAAGTCGATCTTGCGGTAGAGCTTCTTGTACCCGCCGCCCTGGTGGCGCGTGGTGATGCGGCCCTGGTTGTTGCGGCCGGCGTGCGTAGGAATGTGCTCGAGCAGGGTCTTCTCGGGCTCGTCGGCGGTGATCTCCTCAAAGCCGGAGACCGACATGAACCGTCGCCCCGGGCTGGTCGGCTTGAACTTTCTGATCGGCATTCTTCTCAGACGCTCCCGAACAGGCCGTCGATCTTCTGGCCTTCGCCCAGGGTCACGATCGCCTTCTTCCAATCCGCGGTATGGCCGGTCGCGCTCGCTCGCCGCGCGCTGCGGCGCTTCTTTCCGCGCATGCTGACGGTGTTCACGTCACGGACCTTGATCCCCTGCGCCTCGTACTGCTCCTCGAGCGCCTTCTTGATCTCGGTCTTGGAGGCGTGCGGCGAGACACGGAAGGTGTATCGCCCCTGCGTGTACATCAGGTACGTGCGCTCCGTGATGACCGGGCCGATCACGATCTCGGACGCGGCTCGTGTGGTCATTTGGCGTCGTCCTTCTCGCGGCGTTCGCGGCGGCTGAAGTTCTCCTCGAGGAGCTCGATCGAGTCCTTCGAGAGGAGAAGGTAGGTGTGTGTGAAAAGGTCGCGGATGCTCAGGTTGCGAGCGAGCACGATCTTGGCCTCCGGCAGGTTCTCGAACGAGCGGCTCACCACGTAGTTGGGCGCCGCGAGCACGACGAGGGCCGAGCTGTCGAAACCAATCGCCGTCATCAGCTCGCGCGCTTGCTTGGTCTTGGGCTCGTCGAAGACGAAGCTCTCGATGACGCGGACCTGGCCGTCGATTGCCTTCTGGCTGAGCGCCGAGCGAAGGGCGAGGCGGCGCATCTGCCTCGGCATGCGCTGGGCGTAGCTGCGCGGATGCGGGCCGAAAACGGTGCCGCCCCCTTTCATCGACGGCTCACGGATGGACCCGTGGCGGGCGCGGCCGGTGCCCTTCTGGCGGTACGGCTTGGCGCCACCGCCGGACACGGCGCCCCGGGTCTTCGTCGAGGCGGTGCCCTGGCGGGCGTTGGCCATCTGGCGCAAGTAGGCCTGGTGCATCACGGGCATGTTGGGCGCCTCGGCGAAGATCGCCTCGGGCAGGTCGACCTCGCCGTTGCGCTCGCCGAGCGCGTCAAAGAAAGGCGCCTGCAGCGGGTCGGCAGCGACGTCGTTTTCGTGGCGGCGCGTGGCGGCGGCCTTGGAGGCGGTGGCCTTCCGGCTCGCGGCCGTCTTGGGCGCAGCCGACTTGGTCGCCGTCTTCCGGGCCCCCTTTGCCGCGGGCATCAGACCTTCCTCGGATTCGGCTTGCCGGCGGGGCCTTTGACCTTGACCCGCTTGGTTGACTGGCGGACGAGCACGAGGGCGCCCTTCGCGCCAGGGACGCCGCCCCGGACCAGGATTAGGTTGCGCTCCGGGTCGACCCGCACGACTTTGTAGGCGCGCGAGGTGACACGGACATTGCCCATCTGGCCCGACATGCGAACGCCCTTGAAGACGCGCGCGGCGTCGGTGGCACCGATGGCGCCCGGCTGGCGGACGTTCATCGACCCATGGGACTCGGGGCCGCGGCTGAACTTGTGTCGCTTGATCAGGCCCTGGAAACCCTTGCCTTTGGAGGTGGCCGTCACGTCGACCAACTCCCCGGCGGCAAAGATCTCAGCCTTGAGCTCCTGGCCTGCTTCCAGGCCTTCGTAGCCCCTGATCTCGACGACGTGGCGATGCGGCTCGAGGCCGGCCTTCTTGAAGACGCCACGCTCGCCCTGGCTTAGCTTGCGCTCGGGGACCTCGCCGAAAGCGATTCGCGCGGCCTCGTAGCCGTCCTTTTCCTTGGTGCGTAGGCCGAGCACCTTGCACGGTCCGGCTTCGAGCACCGTTACCGCCGAAGTCGTGCCGTCGGCGTTGAAGAGCTGGGTCATGCCCAGCTTTTTGGCGAGCACGCCTTTCATGACTTGATCTCGATGCTGACGCCGGCAGGCAGCGATAGACGCATGAGGGCATCCACGACGCGCGGGTTGGGGTCGAGGATGTCGACGATGCGCTTGTGCGTGCGCATCTCGAACTGCTCGCGCGAGTCCTTGTCGATGAAGGGGCTGCGAATCACGGTGAGCTTTGAGATCTCCGTCGGAAGAGGGATCGGACCCGCCGTGCGCGCGTTCGTACGGCGAGCGGTGTCGACGATCTTGTCCGCCGCCTGGTCCAAGACCCTGTGGTCGTAGGCCTTGAGCCTGATCCGAATCTTTTGCGCCACTTTGCTGACCCTTTCCCCTTTCCTAAATGCCTGTTACTTGACGACCTCGGTCACCACGCCGGCGCCGACGGTCTTGCCGCCTTCGCGGATGGCGAACCGGAGCCCTGGCTCGATGGCGATGGGCTCACCGAGGGTGATGTCCATGACGACGTTGTCGCCCGGCATGCACATCTCGACGCCTTCAGGTAGCTTGACCTCGCCCGTGACGTCGGTAGTGCGCATGTAGAACTGCGGGCGGTAGCCTGTGAGGAACGGCGTGTGACGGCCGCCCTCCTCCTTGCTCAGGACGTACACCTGGGCCTTGAACTGCGTGTGGGGCTTGATCGAGCCGGTCTTGGCCAGCACCTGGCCACGCACGACGTCCTCGCGCTTGATGCCGCGAAGCAGCGCGCCGACGTTGTCGCCCGCCTGGCACTCGTCCATGTCCTTGTGGAACATCTCGATGCCGGTGACGACGGTCTTGGTGCTGGTCGGGTGAATGCCGACGATCTCGATTTCCTCGTTCCTCTTGAGCTTGCCGCGCTCGACGCGACCGGTGGTCACGGTGCCACGACCCTCGAT
>JBOHUP010000022.1:0-2385 GCA_050734615.1 Candidatus Dormibacteraceae bacterium
GAGTAGACTCCTTGGAAACAGAAGCGCCCCCGGGGAAGCTGGCCAGCTCGCCCCCGGAGGCATATGAGAGGTCGTCAGCGTACCACCGCGATTTGCGGTCTGTTGTCGTGTTTGCGGTTGCCGCCGATGGATTCGCTGGGGAAGCTATCGGCGTCGGTTGCGCGAGTTCGGCGGTTGGCGCACGATTCGGGTTCCTCGACTCCGCTGCAGTGACTGTCGCAGAACTCGGTCGCTCCCATCGCCGGAGTTGGTTGGTCGATGCAGGTATTCGCGCCGGCTCATCGCCAGCTCGTTGATTCGACGCAGATTTGGCATGTCGTGGGAGCGATGCGCTGGCGCCTGCACTGAGGACGGCCTCGTGTCGACGTCGGTCATCCGGTCGTGGTGTAGGCGATTTCATATTGCCAGGCACCCACACGCAACAGCCTTCGCAGGGGCTGAATTTGGTGAGAGCCTGCTGGGACCGGCCGGGCGCCGGCGTTCAGACCTCTTACCCGAGGACACATGGGAACGCAAATCGAGACCCGAACCTTGACTGATAACAGTGGCGACACGGCCCCGACCGGCAACGCCCTCTACGTTGGCATCGACGTTGGTCGCTCGTACCACGTCGTGGCCGCCATCCCGCAGGACCGCATGGAATCGGGCAAGTGGCTGCGGATCCCGTCCCAACGGATCCCCACCTCGGGCAGCGGCTTTCGCCATCTGACCGAGTGGATAGTGTCTTTTGGAACTCCGACAGCCCAGGTCGAGATTGGAATCGAGCCTTCCGGCGGATGGTATGCGAGCACGGTTGCCAGCTGGCTCGAGCGCAACGGCTATCGCATCCAGTGGCTTCAGAACTGGACGGTGCATGAGCGCCGTCAGCTGGTCACTGGCCAGCAGGCGAAGACGGACGCACTCGATGCCAGGGTCATCGCCCGACTGCTGTATGAACGGACGGCATTTGGACTTGACCGCGGGTTCATGCATCACCGGCCCCGTTACGCGGACCCTCTGCGTATGCTGGTTCGAAATCGAGGTCGGCTGGTTGAATCGCGCATCCGGTATCGATTGCAGCTGACCGCCATCGAAGACGTCCTGTTTCCCGAGTTGAAGGAGTTCTTCAAGAAGAGCATCACGGGAATCACCGCGCGCTCCCTGCTGGAGAATTTCCCGACTCCACACGACGTGGCTCTGGCTCGGCCTGACGACCTCTACAAATTGATCGTTGTCAGGTGCAGGGCGACGAGGTTCTCTCCGCTGATACCGCTGCTCCAGGACCTTGCTAAGGGCAGTGCCGGCCTGGTCACAGACCTCGAGCCCATCGTGCAGACCCAGCAGTGGTTGCTCCAACATCTTCGCGTCATCGACGCCCAGGTTGCTGAGACTGAGGTGGCCATGGCGGAAGCTCTTCGTAGTTGGCCAGCCGAGCAGCTGACGGCAATCGCGACACTTCCTTTGATGAGCGTGGTCCGACGCGCAACTCTGCTGTCGGCCATTGGCGACATCACCACCTTTCGCGATGACCGCCAGCTGAGGAAGTTGTTCGGTTGGTATCCGGAGACGAAGGAGTCCGGCACCAGCCTCAATCAACATGCCTTGGGTAAGAGCGGGAATCGGATAGCGCGCCGAGAGATGTGGCTGTGGGCTATGGAACTCACATCCCCGCAGCACCCGCATACGCCCTTCCGGGCTTATTACCAACGTCTCCGGGATCGCGGGATGCCAGGGCACAACGCTATCGGTCACCTGGCGGCCAAGCTGGTGACGGTTCTCTTCTTCTGCCTCCGCCGCGGCGAGCCATACGACCCAGTGCGTCACGCCCGAGACCTTGGAGTCACCGACTTCTGATGGCGAGCTGGCGCACGCCGCTGGGAGTCGACAGAGCCGGCGAGCATCCGGCCCCTCTAGATGCGCGGCGACGGGGCCGGATGACCAGATGAAATCAGCCAAAGCCGGCGACGCTTGAGGGGGCGTTGGCGCTGAGACGTCATTCCCCTTGTAGGCGCGCCGGCTTTCTCGGATTTCCCAAACGGAAGAGCACAAGTAAGAGGAGGGGACCGGCGACGCCTGAAGGGGTCGTGACACAGCGATGTCAGCTCCCAATGCGGCGCGCCGAGCATGTTCCCGCTGAGGAACGCCGCAAGCCACTGACAGACCAACGGGACGGACGTGCTCCGATCTCTTACTGATAAGAAGGCGATGTGCGGCTCTACCCACGGTGGCGGTGTCCATCGTCGTTACTGACACTCCCCCTCCACGCCGCATCGGCGTCACCAACGAGGTAGTGACTGGCAGACGCGAACGCGTCATTGGCGAGTCCGAAGGCGGGCGATTCGAGAGGTGAGCCTGCCTTGCGCAGATCGCGCGAGCGGACGCACCAGTTTGGTCGCGGTACCGAGG
>JBOHUP010000023.1:0-11186 GCA_050734615.1 Candidatus Dormibacteraceae bacterium
CCTGGTCCCTGGGACCGGGTTGTCTTGTTTTCAGGACCCGGGATGCCGGGCTCCAAGGAGGCTGCAAAGTGGCTCAAAACAGGCCGAAAAGACCGCAGAAACCGTTGGGTTTTTCGAAAACCGTTGCTGGACCTTGGAAGATCGAAGCACACGCCCATTTATCCGCACAGAGTTGTTGGACGATCTGTTGCCCACCCGTTGGCACGGCGGTTGCGGTCCGAGAGTTGCCCCGTCGGACGTTTAGTGGTAGACGCGCGCACGCGATGTCCTTTGTACAGGCGCCTTCGATTAGGCTGAGGACTGTTCTCCCACCTGGGAGCAATTGGCCGCCGGGAAGGCTTCGGCGCATCCACCAACGGCGCACCGATCAGAGCCGAGCGATCGCGGATTGTGTCCCTGAAAATCAGAGGGCCGAGGGGCTACACAGCCCTGAATCGCGCGGAATGCGATTGAGATTCCGGCGCTTGAGTCCATAATTTGTTGTCCGTGATCGAGGCCCGGCGACGGTTCGGTGTGTTGGCCGTGGCGACCGCTGCCATGGTAGCGGCATACCCGCTAACGGCCGCTTCACTGGGCGTGCATGCGGTCGCGGTAGGCCAAGCGTTGGCTGCGACCTTAGCAACCGCTAGCTGTGCATACGCCGCCGTCAAGGCCACTGGCAGAACCCGAACGGCGTGGGCTTTACTGACAGCCTCCTCTGCCATATGGGCCGTTGCATCTCTCGTGTCGACCAGGCTTCCATACGGCGGATATGTCATGTCCGCGTCCTTTTCAATAGCCGCGCTGCTGACCTTCCGCATGGCACCTGCTGGTGTAATTAATCGGGTTCGTGCTCTGCTGGACGGGCTCATCCTGGCTGTGTCGTTGAGCTTCGTTGTAGCTTCTCTTGGCGCTGCACCCTCAGCGCGACTGCCGCTGGGCTATCCCGTTGCCGACCTGATGCTGCTGACAATTGTGGTCTTGTCAGCGCGGCGATCGAGTGGCGCGCCTCGCATCACCCTCGCGTTTTTTGGCGCTGGGTATGTGCTCCAACTGGTGGCAGATGCCGGGGGTCTGTTCCCCCATATAACTCGGGTTGGGGGACTGCTCCTGGTCGGGCTGGCGGCATGGTGGCCAGCGGACCTGTCAGATGCGACCGCAAACGACGGACCGGGAGAACTGTGGCAGCTCACGATCCCATGGTTTGGCATCCTGGCTCTAATCAGCAGCGCTTCATGGGCGGCGTACAGAGGCGTGCGATTCGATGCAGACTCAACCAGCACGGTCTTGGTCGTCGGAGTGCTTTTCGTACTCAGCCAGGTTCTCGCAATCGATGAGTCCCGACGGTGGTTGCGACGGACCAGGACGGCGGAGTCGAACCTCCGCGGGCGGACCGAACTCCTCGGACAGATCATCGAGCACGCTCCGTTGGGCATAGCACGCGTAAGCCGGGATCTCCGGTACCTCGATTCCAATCCCCATCTTGCAAAAATGCTAGGCATCGCACCAGAGGAGCTGGTGGGAGCACCACTGTCCCAATTCACCGGTCTTGACGATCTGGCCGCAGCCCGCCGCCGCTTAGAGCTGCTGAGTCTGGGCAAGGTCGATTACGTCGAATTGGACACTGCCATGCGAACCGCCGACAGACGCGAGATTTGGGTCCACCGCGTGGTGACGCCGGTATTCGGGTCCGGCGGGCGCCTTGACTACTTCGTTGTCATGTTCGAAGACGAGACTGCGAAGCACGCCAGCGAGAAGGCCGCGATGGCGAACCTGGCCGGCCTCGAGCGGCTAAGCCACCTCAAATCCGAGTTCATGTCGATGGTCAGTCACGAGTTCCGAACCGCGCTCACTGGCATCCAGGGGTACAGCGAGGTGATGAAGGTCGACGACGTTTCTCCTGAGGAAGTCAGGGAATTCGCGGGTGACATCAACGCCGATGCGCTGCGGCTCAATCGGTTGATCACCGACATGCTTGATATGGACCGCATTGAATCCGGCCGCATGCAACTCCACATCGCTGACACAGATATCAACCAGCTCACCATTGAGGCAGCGGACCGGGCACGCATGTCGACGGCCAAACACACCATCCGTGTCGAGACCGACCCACGCATCATATCGATACAGGCCGATGCGGACCGCCTAACCCAAGTCGTCAGCAATTTACTCAGCAACGCGATCAAGTACTCCCCCGACGGCGGAGATATCCTTGTCGCGACCAACCGGCAAGACGGCGACGTCGTAGTTGGTGTCAGTGACCATGGCATAGGCATTCCGCCCGAGTTTCGGTCTCGAATTTTTGGGCGCTACGAGCGCTTTGAGGATCCCAGTTCCAACAAGGTGATGGGCACCGGCCTTGGCCTCGCCCTTTCCCAGCAGATCGTTGAGATGCACAAAGGGCGCATTTGGGTTGAGAGTGAGGTCGGTCACGGTTCGACATTCAAATTCGCGATTCCGATGACGCTGGTCCGGGCGAGCGCCGCTACAGCGATCGATCTTGACTCGACCGTTGAGGCCGCCGGCACTAGCGAGCTCAGCGGTTTCAAGGAAGGGTAGCTAAAGCTCGCGCAGGCCGCGGCATCCCGATGCTGGTCGGTTCGATCGGTGCAGACCAAGTGATCGACTACACCCGATCCTCGCCTGGTACAGAGGTTCAAGTCAGAAAACATGCAACCTGCCGGCCCACCACCCCGCGTTCTTTTCTTACCGCTGCTTCCGCGGGTTGATTGGGCGCGTTGAGAAAACCTTCGACCTCGGCACGAGAGAATGGGCGTCGGCACTGTGCTTGCTCGGGTCCCGCCGAAGAGGAGGACTGATTGCCGGTCCCAATAACGCGGCCTTGCCTCGTGAGGGCCCGCGCTGTCGCGATGGAATGACATCTGCCTCCCGTCCGGCCAATGCCAGGGCGAGCAGCGCGACGCTTGAGACCGCCTGGGCGATGATGACATCACCTTCGTCGAAAGGTCGGTCCGCTTTGCGAAGGAGAGTGATCACATGAGCGATCTTGCCGCCAACCTTGAGCGGGATCGCGAGCCCGCGTTTCATGCTGATGAGCGACCGCCTAACGGGCGCCGGGAAATTGGCTGATCCCAAGGTCGCTGTGCCCGTGGCTTCGCCCGTGTGAATGGAGGTCGATACAAACTCGCCTGCCAGCGCGAAACGATCGCCAGGCTCCGCGCAAGACCCGCCCTTCGCGTACGAAGCTTCGATGACGAAGTCGGATCCGTCCACCCGTCCGATCGCGGCACTGTCAGCTTCCAGGATCTCCGTCAGTCGCCTTAGGAACCGAACTTCCAGGCTCGACCGATCGCCGGTTTCTCCGACCACCGCGGCGACCTTGGCGATCGCCACCAGACTCCCGGCTCTGCGCGCCGCATCGGCTTGCGTCTGAATCAGCTCGGCAGCCACCGCCAGCCTATCGACGGTCATCTCGACGGCACCGCGTTCAAGCAGCGACAATGGCCGGTCAAGCCGTCTCCACCATGCAACTGCGCCCAACCGCCGCTCGCCGCTCAAGGCAGCTGATGTCAAACCAAATTGCTGTCCCTCCGCCGCAACGATGGCATCCGAACTCACTCGAGCGGCCGCTGCGCGCCTGATCCCCTCGCGCAGCGAATCGGTCAGCGGATTGCCGCGCGGTTGTGAGGACGCCACGACCACGTCTTCGGTCCAATCCTGTAGGGCGGCGATCGCAACCGCGAACTCCGTCTCGGGAATCAGGTCCTGCAACTGCTCGAGTCCGGCCTCAGCCAATTCCCGCGCCGTGGCTGCATTACTAAACATGTGCCGGACTATCCGTGCCAACTCCGGTTCTGCCGTAGTCGCTATCGATGCGTCGTCGACGATAACGAGGATGCTCGCAACCTTCTCGCCCCTCGAGGTCAGGGGTAGGATTGCGAGGTCCAACCGACGCTGCAATGGCGGAGCAGAGAGGCCCTCGATTCCCTTCAGCATCTGTACGCTCCTGGTGCCGACAGCTGTCCGAAACAACTCTCCAATGGGAGCACCTGGCAGCAGTTCGCTGATTTTCCGGCCGGTGAAGTGACCTGTAAATTGGCCCAACGTCTGCCCGAGCTTCTCGTTCGCGTAGACCACCCTCGGTTCGCTTCCGACCGTGGTGACTGCGACGCCGAATGGCAGTTGATCAAGCAGCTTCTGAAACACATTCGATGTCGTGTCGGCCTGACTCGGCGCTGCAATCGATCGCGCATCGGCGGGAGGGACTTCCGACGGCCTGGCCGGTGCCACCTCAAACATCTCTGCGCCGACGAGCACCACAACCGTCGCACCCTCCTGTCTTGCGATTCGGGACTGTAACCGGAAGAGACGTCCCCCGCTCCTTGTGCTCAGGTTCAACTCCCAGTCGTTGACCGAGATCGGTCGCGGTCGGTAGAGGCGTACTGCCTTGGCTCGGTCGAAGGGGTCAACCAGATCGGCGAAGGTCCGGCCGACCAACCCTTGACGCGCTACCCCGAAGTTCTTGGCGGCAGCTGTGTTGGCGTGGAGGATGCGGCCATTCAAATCGATCACAACAACCAGTTCGAACAGAGTGTCGGCAACCGCACGCCACATTCCTTGATCGCCTGGAGCAGGCATCTCCGTCGCGCTGGCGCGCCGGAGTCTGGCGCCATACGATTCGGGCGGTTGTTGGCGGCCCGTGACTGTCTCAAAGGCGACCTTCAGAGACAGCCCCTCGAGAGCGACGGCGCGCCTGACGTCGCGGAGCAGGTCAACTTCTTCACCACGGTATCTGCGTTGCCGTGAAGCGGTGCGCTGAGGATGCACGATGCCATGGCGCCGCTCCCATGCTCGGATCGTGTGGGCCGAGACCCCGAGCATCGCGGCGACCTCCCCGACCGTGTAGAGCTCTGAGTGAGACACCCGTCAATTTGCTTCCGAGGGAATTACCAAGCGCTGACGGCGCACCCCAAGGGTTGCACCATCAGCCTCTCAAATCCGCTACTACCTAGCTTAGCCGTGGCTTGACGGTTGTCCACAGGTCGCATTCCCCAGGGCATTCGCGAGCATTGCAGCCAGTTTCGTGGCACTTGTCAGGCACTTTGTCAGTGATTTTTCGAACCACCGACCGAAGATTCTCGGAAAGTTGTTCACGCTTCCGGCGCGTCGTGGCGGTTGCGACCGAATGGCTGTCCAACTAATTGTCGAAGCCACCTCGACCGGAGTCGCCTTTGGGTTCAGGGTTGGACCGCAGGGTGACGCCCAAACCGCCGATCGAGCCTGCCGCAGCCGGGGGGACCGGGTCCGCCACTGGAACGGCTGGTGTACAAGTCTTTGCCAAACTCGCGACGCATTGCATGCCGGGACGCTGCTGGCGATGGAATAGGGTGACGCTGGTGGTTCCGCACCCGGCTATCGACTTCAGACAAGCCCCGCGCCAGCGGCTCCGGGTGCTGGACGGTCTTCTTGACGCGCTCGAAGACCTGAACCTGAACGATATGACTTCCGTTCCGACAAGAGTTGGTGGCGACCTCCAGCGCTTTGGAGTGGCGGACCCCTACCGCTGTTCGATCACCGAGTTGATCACAAAAGTGTTCGATCTGCAGCAGCCCCTGCTTGACCGTCTGCGACGGTACTCGCCGACGATGCGGAGCCCGCAAACGGTGCGCCCAATTCGGCCCAACACTCCGTCATGAGAGGCGAGACCGGAATCGTGGCCAACTCATCGTTGGTGGACGGTCCAGCTGCGAGATTGGCGTTGGTCTGGCACTTCTGCAGGTGCGCCGGATCGCAGGCCCGTCTGGCTAAAGGTTTTTGGCCTTCGTGTCCCGCACTCCTAAGGCTGCACTGACGTAGCCCACCAACAACATTGGCGTTGTCGTGTATCTAGTGTGGCATTCAGTGGCCCCGCGCTCGTAGGCCTCGGAGTATTCATCGCTGTCATCGGCGAGCACGATCACCGGGACGTTTGCGGTGTCGGTCGAATGACGAATCGCATACAGCACCTCGAGTCCCATCACCAGCGGCAGCTCGAGGTCGAGGACGATTAGCTGTGGCCGCAATCGATAGATGGTCTGCACGCCAGACGCACCGCCTAGGCACTGGGCGACCTCAACCGGGAAGCCTTTTTGCTCGAGACCAAATGCGTACATCTCTGCGATGTCCGCGTCGGGTTCGATCAGCAAAACGACATCAGCATGGTGCTCGGATTGAGAAAGGTCGAGCTCCTCAAGGCGGTTGGTGGTAATCCAGCTCGGCCTCAATGGACGGCGACCTTGCCCGCCTGTTCACTGCCGATCGATTCGCACTTGGCGACCGCCTGGGCGCGATTGCGGACTGAGAGCTTTCTCAAGATGTTCTCGACGTGTCTGTTGGCTGTGGAGAGTGAGATCCCAAGCACAGCGGCGATTTCACGATTCGTCAGCCCCGACCGAATTTCGCATAGGACCTGGTGCTCGCGCGGGGTGAGCGACGGGATCCGGGCGATTGAATTAATCCCGGCGGAGATGACCGCAATCAGCTCTGCGAGCATCAGCGCCCCCGAACATGTCGCCGCCAGAAGCAGCTTGGCCGAAGGCTTCAGGGCCCTGGCACGTGTGACCTTCTGGAGGAGGTCCCTGTGTTCGTCGAGGCTGAGCCGAAACACGATGGAATCAGCGCCCGTCGTCGGCGGTACTTCTGCAAAAGCGGATGCGGTGCCAAATCGTTGGACTCCGCCGCTGCGGCCGTCACCGCTTCGGATTCTTGCCGATGCCGCCATGGTGGAATGATTGTTGAAATTCGCCATCCGGGCGTAACCCTTGTGGTCCTGGTTTCGACATAGATTTAGACGCGATCATCGACAGGAGCTGTTTCCGAACGACAGCGTCGTTTGATGGCTGCTGATGGTGGCTTCACCAATTGTCTGGTCGCCGAGACGGTCACTAGGTTTGTGTGAAATGTCCTTGGCACAACATGACCCGGTTGCCGCCAATGAGCTCGGTCCAAGCGGTCATGACCCGGACCATGCGATCAGGGTGTTCATCTTCGGGACTGAACGATTGCTTGCCGACTCTGTCGGCGCGCTCCTCGCTCGCGAGACGGACATTCTCGTAGTGGGCAACGCTGCATGGTCCGCTGATTCCGCCCATCGCGTTGCCACGTTGCAACCCGACATCGTCGTCATGGACTTCAGGGACTGGACCGCCACAGAGCACGCTAATGCACTGTCGCGGATGGGGTCGCAAGCCCATCTCATCTTGCTAAGCTCCCGGGTGAACGACGCGTTTCTAATCACCGCGTTCGAGGTTGGTGCAAGCGCAGTGATCGATGCGAATCGGCCCGCGGCAGAGCTTCTCGCAACGATTCGCCAGGTCGCTCAGGGCGCGTTTTCTCTCAAGTCACGCGATGTCGGCAGGCTCCTACGACGCCGCCGCCTGGACCTGGAGTTCCGAAGTTCGGTGACGCACCGGGAGATGGAGATCGTCGAGTTGCTGTCAACGGGAGCTTCGAGTCGCGACATGGCCATTCGCCTTGGGATCGGTTACGCGACCATTCGGACCCATATCCGCAACCTGTGTGGAAAGCTGTCCGCCCACAGCAAGCTCGAGGTGCTGGCGAAAGCGCGAGAATACGGCCTGGTCTCGGACCGATCAGTTCCGGGCGTAAACCTCCATGAAGAGGCAGCGGCGCCCGGTGAGGTTCAACCGGCGACCAGAGGGCTGTCCGTCCAGACGGTGCCGCTGGTGCCAACCGTTGAACCTCCTTCTGTTTGCGCGTAAAGTGTGTTAAGCAACAGGAGGCAGCAGTCCAATGGACACCGCGGTTGGACAGGCGGCGGATTCGCTATGGGTTTATGAGCCGGGTCGCCGAGGTGGGCGATCAGGCACCAAGCGTGCGCCTGTTTCCCGGTTCGTGGTGGCTGCCCTGGCGAACGAGATCGATAAGGCAGTTCAAGTCGCAGTTCAGTTCATGGCGGAGAAAAACTCGCGCGGGACTGTTATCACCGATCTTTTCCAGGGGGCCCAGCAACTGGTCAGCGATCGGTGGCATATGGGACTGGCCACGGCGCTCGACGAGTACAGAGTTTCTCAAGCCATAGCGGAGTCGATGACCGTCTTGCCGCCCGCTCAACCAGTTGGACAGTTCGGTGCCGGGTCGCGTGCGCTGCTCTCGACCATCAAGCCAGAGCAGCATGATCTTGGCCTCCGACTCGCGGGACTTGCCTTGGCCGACGACGGGTGGGACGTCCACATCGTGACTGGCATCGAAGGCGGAGAGCTTCCTGCCCGCGCATCCGAGTCCGGAGCCCACTTGGTCGGGATTTCCGCCACTTACCCGACTCAGTCCCTACGCTGGCAATTGAGCGCCCTGATTCCCGTGCTTCATTCGCTCGCGTTGCCAGTGATCGTGGGGGGGGCGGCGTTTGTCCGCCAGCCGACGCTGGCTGACCAGGTCGACGCAGATGCGACTGCCGCCGACGCAAGGTGCGGCGTAATCCTGGCGCGCCGGCTGCGCCTCACACACCGCCACCTGTGGAAATCGCTGTCCAGGCCCTGAAACAATGGCTGCTGATCCCTCCCGGCTTGTACTGGCGCCGATTTGACCTAATACGATTCCCGTCTCGCTGGAGTGTGGTGCGCACACCCGCGCGACCATCGTTCTCGGTCGGACCGGTCATTCTCGAGCCGAACTACGTCTGGTTTCAACTTGAGGGCAAGCCCCGAGCGTTTCTCGCGCTGTGGCCCGGCGGACGTTCCAGCAGTCATCGCTCGCTCAAGGCGGGCGCCACCTACACGTCAAACCCACAGGTCTTGGGCGCCCTTCCCGCCTCGGCTCAGCCCCTGCAAATTTTGCCTCTTGCGCAAACGCCGGCGAAATGCTAGGGTCCGGTAAGCGCTTACCGGTAAGCGCTTACCGGCTGTTCGTCAAACCGCCTTGAGGAAGGAAATTGGCCGAGACCAAGAAGGGCAAAGGTACGTTGACGATCTACGACGTCGCCAAGAGCGCCGGCGTTTCCATCGCATCGGTATCCCGCGTCCTGAACGGCCAGGGCAGCCCACGTCCGGAAACCCGCGACCGCGTGCTGCGCGCAGTTCGCGAGCTCAGCTTCGTCCCGGATGGCGCTGCGCGAGCCCTCTCCAACGGGCTCAAAGAAGTGGTGGCCGTCGTTTTCCGCAGGGGCGGCGAACAGCTGCTCGAAGGCGAGGACGAGACGTTTTTGTTCCTCGACGTCATCAATCGCGGCATCGAGACCGCGGCCCAGCGTCGCGGGTTCGACCTCCTGATCAGCTCAGTGGGCTTCAACGACGACAACGTGGAGACTCGGATTTCCGCCCTCGCCGGCAAAGCGGACGGGCTGATCCTCCATGATCGGATGCTGTCGGCGGTTGGGATTGCGCGCCTGGCCGATGCGATCCCCGTCGTGACGCTCGCGGGAAGCCCCGCCCCCGAAACGATCAACGTCCGATGCGATAACGAGGCCGGCATCCGTGCGCTGGTGCATCACCTCGTCGCTGACCACGGGTACCGGAGTCTGGGCTACGTGTCGGGTCGAGCCGACAGCCCTGACAACCGGACGCGAACACTCTCGTTCGAAACGGAAGCCGCCGCCGCCGGGGCCGACTTCGAGTCGGGACCCGACTGGCAGGGCAACTACAGCGCTGCCGGCGGGGCGAGTGTCATCGCGTCGCTGCTGGAGTCCGGCAAGAAGCTGCCGCGGGCCATCGTGTGCGCCAACGACCAGACCGCGCTGGGCGTCATCCACGCACTTGCGCGGCGGGGGATCAAGGTCCCACAAGACGTCGCCATCACCGGTTTCGATGACGTACCCGTCGCTCGCCACCTGCACCCACCTCTGACCACGGTCCGCCAACCGATGGAAATCCTGGGCACGACCGCGTTCGACATGGTGTATTCCAGGATCAACGGTCTTTCGACCAAGACCGACGTTCTGCTCCCGGTCGAGCTCGTCGTCCGCGAGAGCTGCGGGTGCGCGCACGTGCCGGCCGCACCGGCGAGATCGACAGCCGGCAAACGAGGCCCCGTGTAGTCATGGCGGCCATCCTGCGCAGGCTCGCGGTCTACGTCCTGGCAGCGTGGGTAGCCCTGACGGTCAGCTTTCTCCTTCCACGCGTGGTCCCCGGCAACCCGGTCGCCGGTGCCGTCGCCCGCGCGTCACAGTCGGGCAACTGCAACTCCCAGTGTGTGCTGGCTGTCGAGGAGCAGCTGGGCTACAACGTCCACCAGAGCCTGTGGGATCAGTACGGGCAGTACATCGGCAACCTCGCCCACGGCGACCTCGGCCGCTCCTGGTCGGAGAACGCGCCGGTGGGCAGCCTGATCCTTTCCTATCTCCCGTGGACGCTGATCCTGCTCGGGATCGCGACCACCCTGGCCTTTCTCGGGGGCAGCACGCTGGGTACGGTCCTGGCCTGGCGCCGCGGGTCATGGACCGACTGGTTGATCCCGGGCGCGACCTTCTTCCAGGCCGTCCCGTATTTCTTCCTCGCCTTCGTGATCGTCCTCATATTCGGTCAGACCGGGACCATGCTCAGGTGGTTCCCCAGCCTTTTCGGCTACGACATCTTCACCGTCACGCCCGGCTTCAACCTGCCTTATTTGCTGAGCGTGCTGAGTCACGGCGTGCTTCCCGTCCTGACCGTATTCCTGGCCTCGACGGCGGGCTTCACCATGGCCATGCGCAACCAGGTCATCACCACGATGGACGAAGACTTCGTCCTCCTGGCGCAGGCCAAGGGTTTGTCCACGCTTCGCGTGATCTGGTACGCGGCGCGAAACGCGCTGCTGCCCGTGGTCTCCAACTTCACGATCGCGCTCAGCCTGATCGTGTCAGGGCAGATCCTCGTCGAGATCGTCTTCAACTACCCGGGCATCGGCTTCCATCTCTATGACGCGCTGAGCAAGCTCGATTACTCACTCGTTCAAGGCATCTTCGTGGTGATCACGCTGGTGGTGCTCGCCGCGAACCTGCTCGCCGACATCGTCTACGTGCTGATCGATCCCAGGGCGAGGCAGATGGCGTGAAGCAATGACCATCGACAGCGCCTCCCTGAACACGCCGGCGGCCGGACCGGCCCCGGCGGCGGTCGTTTTCCACCGGCAGCGCGTACTGCAGCTGCCGCGCTCGCCGAAGGTCATCGCCGGCATGATCATCGTCGGCATCTTCGGCGTGGTCTCAGTGATCGGACGCTGGATCACGCCGTACTCGCCGAATGCAACCGACGTGCAGCACTGGGTGCAGCACG
>JBOHUP010000024.1:0-4462 GCA_050734615.1 Candidatus Dormibacteraceae bacterium
CCGCCAGACCGCCAACTGGATCGTCGGCGAGGTGGCGCCCACCGGCAAGCTGCCGTCGGCGGACAACCTCGCCGAGCTGGTCAGGTTCGTGAGCGAAGGCGCGATCACTCGCGACCAGGGCCGCGAGGTGCTCATCGAGTCCGTTGAGACCGGCCGCCGTGCCGCGGAGATCGTCACCGAGCATGGTTTTGTGCAGGTCAGCGATGAGGCGGAGCTGCTGGCGATCGCCCAGGCGGTCGTGGCCGCCAACCCGAAGGCCGTGGAGGATTATCGCGCCGGCAAGAAGCAGGCGCTGCAGGCCCTGATGGCCGACCTGCGCAAAAGGGCGCCGAGCTCCAACCCGAGAATCGCCAGCCGGCTGCTGCTTAAGTTGCTCGACTAGGATGCGGGACCTCGGCGGCGCCGAAGATCCGTCGGCGGCTTTCCGGCCGCGCCTCTAGCGCACCACCCTGCGCGAGAGCCACGTGCTGTACAGGAACAGCGCGACCGCGACCAGGTAGCCGGCCAGGGCGAGCACGACCAGGGCGCCGCCCGCGACCTGGGGCACGATCGGCGTGAACCCGATCGCAAGGATTGAAAGTCCCAGCCCGACGGCGGCGCAGCCCTGGAGCCGGGCCACCGCCGGGGTCACCTCCACGAGCGGCCAGAGCAGCCGCTCCTGCCACCAGCGCGGAAAGCTCCTGCGCATGAACAGGTAGACGCCCCCTCCGACCATGACCCCCCCGCAGACGTAGGCCAGGCCCTGCACCACGTGCCCCACGGGCGGCCATTTTAGCCAAGTCAGCTTGAATCTGTAGCCTTTGTCAGGTGCCCCTGCCACCCGACCTGCACGTACATACCGAATGGTCGTACGACGCCCGGAACGGCGACATGGCGCGGAGCTGCGAAAGGGCGATCGAGATCGGTTTGCCTGCGATCGCCTTCACCGACCACGCGGACTTCGTGGTGGTCCAGGAGGGCCAGCACTGCGTCGACATCGCGGGCTACCTGGAGGCGGTCGAGCGCTGCCGCTCCAGGTTCAAGCGGCTGCGGATCCTGAGCGGCGTAGAGCTTGGTGAGCCGCATTGGTTCCCCAGCGAGACCGCCGCCGTCCTGGCCGCCGGGCCACTGGACCGGGTGCTCGGCTCCATCCACTGCATCCGCATCGGATCCGAGATCGTCGATGCCAGCCAGTTTCGATCGCAGGCGCCGGCGGACCTTCCCGCCGCGGTCCGAGAATACTTCCGCGAGACGCTGGCCATGATCGACAGCCCCCAGCCGTTCGAGGCGCTGGCCCATCTCGACTATCCGAAGCGCTACTGGCCCGAAAGCGCGGCGCCCTATCGAGAGGAGGACTACGAGGAGGAGATCCGCGCCGTCCTGGTCGCCGCGCACAGGCGCGGCCTCGTGCTCGAGGCCAACACGACCCGGGGAGACGGGGGAGAGGATCGGTTCTGTCCTGGCCTCGAGGTCCTGCGCTGGTGGCGCGAGATCGGTGGCGAGGCGGTCTCGTTCGGCAGCGATGCCCACTCACCCGACCGCGTCGCGGGCGGCTTCGAGCTTGCGATGCAAATCGTGGAGGCGGCTGGCTTCAAGCCTGCCCCGGACCCGATGGCGCTATGGCGCCGCTGATCCTCAAGCCCACCGCGCCCGCGCACGGGGGCACGTCGGTGGCCCGGGACGACGGCAAGGTGTGGCTGGTGAGCTACGCGCTGCCTGGAGAGGTCGTCGAGGCGGAGCCTCGGGGCCGCCAGGGCGGGGTGGCCGTGGCCGCGACCACGCGCGTGATCGAGGCCTCTCCGCACCGCGTCGACGCCCGATGCCCGTATTTCGGCGCCTGCGGAGGCTGCCAGCTGCAGCATGCGGCCTATACGCACCAGCTCGAGCTGAAACGCCAGGTGGTCGAGGAGGCCTGGTCGCGCGCCGGCCTGCGCCTGCCGCCGGACACGACCGTCCTGGGCATGGAAGATCCGTGGCGCTACCGCATCCGGGGTGAATTCGAGGCGATGGGTGACCCGCGGGGGTGGCGCTTCGGCTTCCACCGGCAGCGCTCACACTCGGTACTTCCGCTGGACAGCTGCGCCATCCACGATCTGCGCATCGAGCAGGCGCTGCCCGCGTTCGGCCAGGCGGCGGACGAGCTCGAGCTGAAAGGACTGCAGAACCTGCTCCTCACCGTCGAGCCGACGGGGCAAGGCATGCTGTGGCGGCTTCGCTTCCATGGACGCGAACCAAATTGGCCGCGCGACCGGTACGCGCAGCGCGTGGCCGAGCTGCTCCCGGATCGGGTCCTGCTCGACGACTCGATGAGCCTTGAGTTCTGGGGTCTTGCGTTTCGCGCCCGCAGCGAGACCTTCGTGCAGACCAACTACCGTCAGATGCTCCTCCTCTACCGGACCGCGCTGGACATGCTCGCCGCGCAGCCGGACGACCGCGTGCTCGATCTGTACGCGGGGATCGGCACTCTGTCGGTGGCCATCGCGCTCGCCGCGGGGGGCGTGACCGCGATCGAGGAAAACCCCCATGCGATTCAGCTGGGGCGGCTGAACGCCAAGATCAACGCCGCCCGCGTCGAGTATCTGCCCGGGAAGGTCGAGACCGTGCTCCGGCAGGTTCGGCTGGGGCAGCACTCGGCGGTGATCCTCGATCCGCCCCGCGCGGGGTGTGAGCCGGCAGCGCTGGCCGAGCTCATCCGGCTCGGCCCCGAGCGCCTCGTCTATGTGTCGTGTGAGCCCTCGACCCACGCCCGGGACATCGTTCACCTCGTACGCGGGGGCTACCGCGTGCGGCGGGCGGCCATCGTGGACATGTTCCCGCAGACCTACCACATCGAGTCGGTGGCTCTGCTCCAGCGCACCTAGCTTGCGTTGGTCGCGCCGGGCGAGGGGGGTGGCCTTCGGCTACGGGCGGTCGAGGCGCTGGGCGAACTTGACGACCACCAGCCGCAGCCGCCCTGGGCCCATCGATCTGACCACGGCGGACAGGATCGGCCTCAGGATCTGCATATCGGGCCAAACGGAACGTGAGCTGGAACGGTTACGCCCGAAGTCAACCCGGGCAGCTTAAACGAAGGGACCCCGCTTACGCCCTCCTGTGGACAAATTGGACCAATCGCGTGACGCCCTCCTTGAGATCGTCTTCCGAGCTGGCGAGGCTGATCCTCACCGCGCCCCTGGCCACCTCGCCGAAGGCGGTGCCCGGCGCCACCGAGACGCCTTTCTCGCGCAGCAGGCTGGAGGCGAATTCGCGCGCCTGCAGTCCGCTCGGCGATACGTCGGCCATGCAGTAGAAAGCGCCCGCCGGCTCAGCGATGAAGAGCTCTGCCTCTTTGAGGATCTCGACCACGATGTCTCGCCGCTGCCGGTACGCGGCAACCATCTCACCGACGCAGTCCTGCGGCCCGACGAGCGCGGCCTCCGCGGCGACCTGGCTGATGGTCGAGACGCATGATGAGTTGGACTCGAGCACCTTGGTCGCGGTATCGATCAGCTCAGCCGATCCTGTGACGTAACCGATCCGCCAGCCCGTCATCGAGTAGGTCTTGGAAAAGGTGAACACCGTCATGATCCGCGGGTCGTCGGGGACGAGGTGAGCCGGGCTGGTCCACGAGCCGTCGAGGAGGATTTGGTCGTAGCACTCGTCGCTCAGCAGCCACAGGTTGCGGCGCTGCGCGATCTCGACCATCGCGGCAATGGTCGCGGGCGGGTAGACGGCGCCGGTCGGGTTGTTGGGGCTGTTGACGATGAGCACCTTGGTGCGCGGCGTGACCAGCGCCTCGAGAGCATCGAGGTCTGGTTGAAACCCGGCCGAAGGCGGGCACGGGTAGAGGACCGCGCGCGTGCTCGTCCAGGCCATCATCATTCGGAAGTTCGGCCAACCCGGATCGGGCACGAGCACCTCGTCGCCCGGCTCGAGCACGGAGGCCAGCGCGGCCGCGATCGCGCCCACGCCGCCCGGCCCAATCGCGATGCGCTCCGTCGACGACTTGATGCCGTTGACACGGGCGAGCTTGGCGACCAGCTGCTCGCGCAGCGAAAGCATCCCCTGTGTGTGCGTGTAATAAGTCTTGTGCTCGTCGATCGCGCGCTTGCCCGCCTCGCTGATGTGAGCTGGGGTGGGGAAGTTAGGCTGCCCGACGTCGAGGCGGATCGCACCCGGAGTCAGCAGCGCCTGGTTCGAGATCTCCCGGATTCCCGAATGCTCGCCTTCGGCGGGTCCGTGCGCCAGCGAAGGCAGCGCGATTCGTGCCATGACCTCAAATCCTAGAGGCGCCCGCGCCGATAGACTATCCCGGGGTCCCGCCAACCCAGCCAAAACGATGCCGCACGCCCCTAAAACCTTCGTCCATCTCCACAACCACACCGAGTATTCGCTGCTCGACGGGGCGAGCCGCATACCCGCGATGGTCGCGCGCGCCGCGGAGCTGGAGATGCCGGCACTGGCTCTCACGGACCACGGCGTGATGTACGGCACGATCCATTTC
>JBOHUP010000025.1:0-1555 GCA_050734615.1 Candidatus Dormibacteraceae bacterium
ACCAACGTCTTCAACCTCGTGACGAAGAGGGCGATGGTGTTCGGCGATGCGACCATGGAGTGGGTCGACGGCAACCTGGGCTCGCAGATCACCATGAAGTACCCGAGCGTCTACCTGATGGAGCCCGGCGCGAAGGGCGACGTGCTCTCGGTGGCATTCGCCGGCAAGGGCCAGCACCAGGACGCCGGCGGCAAGATGATCCACGTCGCACCCAACACGACGTCGACCATAACGTCAAAGTCGATCTCCAAGAACGGCGGGCGAACGTCGTACCGGGGCCACATCAAGATCTACCCGGGCGCGAACAACTGCAAGTCGTTCGTCAAGTGCGACGCGCTTTTGCTCGACGACGAGTCGCGCTCGGACACCTACCCCTACAACGACGTCGACGCGGAGAACGTGACCCTCGGCCATGAGGCCACGGTGAGCAAGGTCTCCGACGAACAGCTCTTTTACCTGATGAGCCGCGGCATCGCACGCAATGAGGCGGAGACGATGATCGTCAACGGCTTCATCGAACCGTTCACCAAGGAGCTTCCCCTCGAGTACGCGGTGGAGCTGAACCGGCTCATCCAGCTCGAGATGGAAGGGTCCGTAGGCTGAGGATGTCCCTGACCGCGGCGACCCTGGAGACGTCGGTTCCCCAGGGCGAACCAGAGTGGCTGCGCGATACCCGGCGATCGGCACTGGCGGCCTATGAGCGCCTTCCCGCGCCGAGCAGAACGGACGAGGAGTGGCGGCGCACCGACGTCAGCCGTCTCAATCTCGGCGAGTTCTCGCGGCTCGAGCACAGCTACGGGGCTGGGCTCGGGGGAGGCGAGGCGCTCCCCGATGGTGTGATCCTGAAGCCGCTCGGCGTCGCCGCGGTCGAGAACGCCGACCTCGTCAAGCCGAGGCTGTTCGCCCTGATCAACCCCGACCGCGACCGTTTCACCGCCCTGCACGCCGCCTTTTTCACCGGAGGCACCTTTCTCTACGTCCCCGATGGCGTCGTCATCGAGCGGCCAATCCTCGGTCGCCACGGATCAAATAACGGCGGCAACTTCGTCCTGCCCCACACGCTGATCGTGGCCGGACGTGGAGCGCGCTTCCATTACCTGGACGAGTACATCGGCGACCCGGATGAAGAAGCCGGGTACCGCAGCGGGTCCGCCGAGATCTTCCTCGGCGAGGGGGCCGAGGTCGGGTACGTGGCGGTGCAGAAGTGGAGCCGCAAGGCATGGCACTTTGCCGACCAGCGGGCCCAGCTGCAGAAAGACTCCACGCTGCGTCTGTTCGACGTCACGCTCGGCGGCCATTTCTCCAAGACCCGCGTCGAGGCGTCGCTGGTCGGGCCGGGCGCGGACGCTGAGCTCAAGGCCATCTATCTCGCGTCAGGCGACCAGTTCTACGACTTCCACACGCTGCAGGACCACCAGGTCGGCAACACGCGCTCCGACCTGTTGTTCAAGGGCGCGCTGCAGGACGTCGCGAGGACCGTGTACGCCGGGTTGATCAAGATCGAGAAAGGCGCCGGGCGCTCGGACGCATACCAGGCCAACCGCAACCTGGTGCT
>JBOHUP010000026.1:0-3107 GCA_050734615.1 Candidatus Dormibacteraceae bacterium
ATCCTGTCGGCTATCTCGAGATGCTGGTCCTGGAGGAAAACGCCGAAGCCATCGTCACCGACTCGGGCGGCGTCCAGAAGGAGGCGTACTTCGCCGGACGGCCCTGCATCACGCTGCGCGACACGACTGAGTGGACGGAGACCGTCGCCGCGGGCTGGAACAAGCTCGTGGGGACCGATCCCGAGGCCATCGCCGAGGCCATGAACGGCTTCCGCCCGGCGGGGAAACGGCCGCACCTTTACGGCGACGGCCACGCTGCTGAGCAAGTAGTTCAAGCAATAAGATGAGGCCAAGGTGGACACGTTGAAGTTGATCCCGGTGGCCTCGCCGCAAATCGGTGCAGAAGAGCGTCAGGCGGTGCTCGCGGTGATGGAAAGCGGCCAGCTGGCGCAGGGGCCCGTGGTCGAGGCGTTCGAGCGCGAGTTCGCCGCGTGGTGCGGCGTGGCTCATGCGGTCGCGGTCAACTCCGGCACCGCCGCACTGCATCTGCTGATGCTCGCGCACGGCATCAAGGAAGGCGACGAGGTGCTCACCTCTCCTTTCACCTTCGTGGCATCCGCGAACGCGGCCCTGTTCGCCGGAGCGCGCCCCACGTTCGCCGACATCGAAATGAAAACCTATTGCCTCGACCCCTCAGCGGTCGAGCGCGCCCTGACCAAGCGAACGCGCGCGATCATGCCGGTCGACCTGTACGGTCATCCGGCCGCGATCGATGAGATGAAGGCCATCGCGGACCGGCATGGACTTCTGCTGATCGAAGACGCGTGCCAGTCGCACGGGGCAGAGATCGGCGATCGCAGGGCCGGCGCCATGGGAGTCAGCGCAACCTTCTCCTTCTATCCGACCAAGAACATGACCACAGGCGAGGGCGGCATGGTGACCACGGATGACGCGGAGATCGCCGGCAAGGTGCGCTCGCTGCGCCAGCACGGGGCGACTGAGCGTTATCACCACGAGATGCTGGGCTACAACTTCCGGCTGACCGACATGGCGGCCGCGATCGGGCGCGCCCAGCTGGCCAAGCTCGACGAGTTCAACGAGACGCGTCGGCGCAACGCGGGCGTCCTCACGCGCGGCCTCGCCGGCGTGCCTGGCATCGTCACGCCTCACGAGCGCGAGGGCTTCCGATCCGTCTACCACCAGTACACGATCCGCGTCGAGCACGACCGGGCGCGCTTCCGCGAGCGGCTGCGAGAGCTCGGAGTCGGTACCGCCGTGCACTACGAGGTTCCGGTGCACCGCCAGCCGTTCTACGTCAGCCTGGGTTATGGCTCTCAGTCATTCCCGAACGCGGAGCTGGCGGCATCGCAGGTCGTGTCCCTGCCGGTTCACCCGGCGCTGACCGACTCCGACCTTGACCGGATCATCGATTCCGTTCGAAAGGTCGCGGCCACCGCGTGACCCGAGTCGCGCTCATCGGCCTTGGCACGATGGGCCGAAACCACCTTCGGGTGCTGAGCGAGCTCAGCGACGCGGAGCTCGTCGCGGTGTGCGACCAGGATGCCGCGGCGGTCGAGGTGGCGACCAAGAATCTCGGGATCTCCGGCTACGTGTCGTGGCAGGAGATGATGGGCCGCGAGAAGCTCGAAGCGGTGATCGTCGCGGTGCCCACCCGCTTCCACCTCGAGGTGGGCGACGGGGCGCTGGACCACGGCCTTCACGTCCTCATCGAAAAACCCATCGCGACCGATCTCGAAGAGGGCCGCGCGCTGGTGGAGAAAGCCGCGCAGGCCAAGCGCATCCTTGCCGTCGGGCACATCGAGCGATTCAACCCGGCGGTGCGCGAGCTGCAGCGCCGCCTCGCCGCGGGGGAGATCGGGCGGATGTTTCAAGTCCAGGCCCGCAGGCTGGGACCGTTCCCGGCCCGGATCCGCGACGTCGGCGTCGTCATCGACCTGGCGACGCACGACCTGGACGCGATGTCCCATATCGCCGGCTCGGCGGTGCACCGCGTGTACGCCGAGACCGAGCAGCGCATCCACACCGACCACGAGGACATCCTGAACGCGCTGCTCAAGTTCGAGAGCGGGATGCTCGGCGTGCTGCAGGTCAACTGGCTGACGCCGACCAAGATTCGCGAGCTGAGCGTGCTGGGGGAACGGGGGATGCTCGTCTGCAACTACTTGACCCAGGAGCTCACATACTTCCGGAATGCCGACGTCAAGCCCGGCAATTTCGAGGTGGCCCAGCCGCACGGCGTCAGCGAGGGCGACGTGGTGCGGCACAAGGTGACGCAGGCGGAACCGCTGAAGCTCGAGCTGGAGTCCTTCCTGCAGGCGGTCCGAGGCGAGCACCCGGTGGAGGTCGATGGCCAGGCCGGGCTGCGGGCGCTGCACCTGGCGCTCGCGCTGATCGAGTCGGCCACCGAGTCACGCGCTTTGAATCAAGCCGAGCTGGACCGGCTCTGGACGGCGCCGCCCGCTCGCAAGGACTGATCGCGCGCCGCGCGGGCGCAGATCATCGCGAACGCGGCCACGATCCAGAACTCCACGCTGAGGTCGTTCTTCCAGTAAGGCGAGTCGAACATGCCGTGGACCAGGTACAGCACGAGCGTGCCGACCACGCCCCACGTGGCGGCGAGGTAGGTGCCTTGAACCCGCGCCAGCGTGCGCCAGCCTCGCCCCAACAGGCCGAAGAAGATGACGGCAAACGAGGCGAGGCCGAGGAGGCCGAGCTCGCTCCACGTGGTCAGCCACAGGTTGTGTGGATAGAGCTCGATCTCCTGCGAGGCGGGGCGGAAGGGGGCCACCCGGATCGGGAAGCCGCTGATCCCCGCGCCGGTGAGCGGCCGCTGGGCCAGCATCTTGAGGGCCTGTTCGTAGATCGAGGTCCGCAGCTGCGCCGAGTGGGCGAAGGTCGCCAGCCGCTCGCTGAAGATGGGGAGCTCGGCCACGACCAGCGCGATGAGCGCCAGCGCCGCCACCGCGGCGATGCGCCAGCGGGGATTCGGCAGCGTGACCACCAGCAACACCGCGAGCACGGCCATGGCCAGGTAGGAAGCGCGCGACAGCGTCAGCAGCATCGCGACGAAGATGAGGGCGGAGCAGGCCAGCGCGATCCATCGCTCGCGCGCGCCTGCTCCGTACACGACGAACGCGACCGAGAAC
>JBOHUP010000027.1:0-6839 GCA_050734615.1 Candidatus Dormibacteraceae bacterium
GATCAAGCATCAGCACGACCATCCGCCCGTCCGCGACCTCAACCGCGAGGACGAGCGCAGGCAGACTTTCTCCGACCGCGTCGCATCCGACTTCGCCCGCCTCGTCGGCAGCTGGGTCTTTGTCCTGGTGCAGCTCGGCATCATGGTCATCTGGGTCGGCCTCAACGCCTTCAACGTCATCCGGCCATGGGACCGATACCCGTTTCTCTTCCTCAACTTCATCCTCAGCCTCGAGGCCGCCGTCTGGGTCTCGGTAGTGCTGATGGCCCTCAACCACCTCGCGGACCGGGACCGGATCAGGGCCCAGCATGATTACGAGCTGGACGTCAAGGCGGAAGAGGAGCTCAAGGCGCTGATGAACCACCTGATGCACCAGGACGAGATCCTGCTTCAGATCGTCAACCGCCTCGACCGAGGAGACCGTGAGATGAAGCGACTTGCGCGCCGGCTCGAACAGGCGATCGAGTCGAGCCCGGCGCCCCCGGCGCCGCCGGCACCGTCCGCCCGCCCAACCGGCTCAGAGCGGCCGACGATAAGCATCCCCGCGCCGTAGGTCCGATCACCGGTTCACCCGGTACACCGCGTACTCCCCGGTGTTGTAGACAAGCCTTCCGTGTGCGTCCCAGTAGGACCGGCTGGCGCCGCGCGTCAACTCCTGCGGTCCGATCATCACGTAGTCGACCCGATACTTGCGCACGAGGTCTTGCGTCGTCGGCGCACCATCGAGAATGACCGTGGCGTCGGCTCCCTTCTGCGCGTAATCGGGCAACCCATAGGTCCAGAGCCAACCTGGATAACCAACCAGGATCCGGCGACCGGCCAACGTGGGAATCGGGTTGTTATGCTCGTCCGCAACAACGAACATGGCGGTCGGGCTCGTGTTCTGTCTCACCCATGCCGCCACCTGCAGCCCGCCCGCATCGGTGAACTGCACAGCGCTGGTACTGAAGTCCGCTGCCCTTGACAGGTCGAGCGCTCCGGATAGCCCCAGGAGCACGAGCAGGACACATGCGCCCACGGCAGCGACCCCGCGACGTTGCAGCATCCCGGCCAGAACGCCTCCGACCAGCACGCTGCCGAACAGCATCCAGAAGATGAAGAACTTCGTGTTGTCCCAATCCCAAGGTTGCAACAGGACGAGGTTCGGCACTATGAACCACAGCCACATCGGCGCATACCACTTCGGGAAATCGGTCGGGAACCAGCGCCGCACGGCGTAAGCGGCAATCAGCAATGGGATGAACACCGACGTGTTCTTGATCCAGAACCAGACGAAGTCCCAGCCTATCCACGCTGCCCCATCCCTCCGAAAGTCGGCGAAGGCAAGCCAGCCGGGCTGGATGCAATAGCCGTGGATCGATGGCAGGTCGCCACACAGGCTCGTATTGGCCGGCGGCCACATCCAAACGAGAATCGGCACGCCGATGACGAGGGCGGGTAGGAAAAACGCCAGCCACTCGCGTCGCCGGTGAAAGGCGGCCCAGAAAGCCGACAGCGCGAGGACCGTGCCGTAAGCGTGGACGTGGAAGACCGGCGTCATGCCGGCCGCCACGCCCGCAAAGAGAAATGGCTGCCACCCGAGACCGTCCCGCACGGCAACCCAGATCACGACCAGCAGGATCAGGGCGAGGCTGAAACCGAACAGGGTCGAGCGCTGGGGAATGAGGTATGCGAGCACCGGGTTCAGCCACTGGAAGTTAAGGTCGCGGTTCAAGGTGTATTCGCGCGGCAGGTGCAGCAGCACGCCGAAGCCGCCTGTGTGGATGTCTCCGGCGAGGTAGACGAAGCCGAGGCCGCCGCTCAGGAGAAACACGAAAACCGCGATGACAGCGGCGACACGACCGCCCGCGAAGCGCAATGCCGCGATGTAGAGCACCCCAGGTAACGCCAGAGTCAGCGTGGCGGTGGTCGCGACGAGCGCGGAGGTGAGTGACAACCCGAGTGGCACGAGGTCGGCAGCGAGGAAATCGATCATGAATGGATATCCGAGGTGGTGGCCGGGATCGATCGAGTATTCAGGCGGAAAGTTTTGGCCGTACGCAAATGAGCCAGCAAAGCTCAGGTGCGCCGCCCAGTCGCCCCAGATGTTCACGTAGCCCGCGAACAGGCCGGCCGGCGTGTAGACGTAGGCCTGGTGCAGGAAGTGGACGGTCCACGCCCCGCAGACGAGGACGACCGCGGCGACCGGCCATGGATGGCCGGCGGTGCGTGGAGAGGTGATCCAGCGGCGGCGCGCGTCGGCGAAGTCGGCGGCGACGAGCGGTCGACCGATCACGATGCCGGCGACTCCGATCGCCATCGTGGTCGCCAGGCCGATCAGGTCCGTCGTGGCCGTGACATCCCGGACCGCTAGCGAGATCAGGAATGTCGACGCTGCCGCAATCATCGCTCCGAGCACAGTCCCGAACGCGATGCGCTCCTCCAGGTTGAGCGCGACGCCGGACAGGTAGGTGATCCCGAAGCCGGCCACCGCGCCGGCGGCCAGAAAGAAACCGGCCCCTAGTTCCAACAGAAGAGCTGAGGCTGGGCAGGAGGCAGGTTGCGGCAGTAGACGAACCATGTCTTGGGACCCCAGGGCGGGGTACCGGGCCCTTCGAAGTAAGCGCCCTGTGAAATCGGCACGCCAGTCCAGACCGGATAGAAATAACCAAAGAAAAGGATCGCCACGCCGAGATAGGCGGCCACCAACAGCTCGCGACCGGGCGGGCGAAATGTCTCGGCGACGTGGGTGAGAACGAATGCGACGGCGAGGACCATGAAGATGAGCCCGCCGAACATGTGATACATGAAGATGACCCGGCTGATCAGCGACCACGGCAGGTACTGGCTGACAAAACCAAGCAAAATCACGGTGGCCGGAAAGCTGCGATACCGCACGATGAAGTAGGGCAGCGAGACCACGCAGGGCAGGCTGGCCCACCAGATCCAGGGGTTGCCGAGGTCTTCCATCCGCGAGATGAGTGGCTGTCCAGTGAAATGGTCGACGCCGAGGCCGGTGTACTGGGCGTAGTAGAGAACCGGCCGTGAGAGCAAGGGCCATGACCACCATGGCGAGCCGTACGGGTGCGTCGCCTTCAGCGTGGCGTGGTAGATGTACGACGCCTTCTGGTAGTCGATGAGGTCGGTCAGGTTGTGGAACTGGCCGCGCGCGAAGAACGGGTACCAGGAGACGATGTAGATCGCCATCGGGATCAGGACGAACGCGAATAGAGCGACCGAGAGGTAGGGCTGCCAGTCAGCGGCCCCCGGGATCGTCGGGCCCTCCCCTCTTCCCCACGACCAGAAAGGGCGCCCCGGCGGCCCGATGTGGATGTCGACGTTCCGACGAATGGCGCGGGCCACCAGGAGCAGCACGATGCTCGCGTAGGCGGCGAGCACGATCCATTTGGAGGCGATTCCAATTCCGAGCATGGTGCCGAGGGCGAGCAGAGACACCAGTGACGAAGTTGGAGTGCGGCTCTGGATGTGAACGAGGTAAAGGAAGTAAGCGCAGAGGATGAAGAAGATCGGAAAGATGTCGATCATCCCGATCCTTGACTGGATGAAGAACATGCCGTCGAAGCAGACCAGGGTGGCGGCTGCGATCGCGAACAGGCGATTCGGCCACAGCCTTCGAGCGAGCAGGTACATCATCGGGACGCACAGCGTCCCGAAAAGGCACGCCGCGATACGCCAACCGAACGTGTTGAAACCGAGGTCTATATAGTCGCCGGTCGCGCCGGTGAAATGGGCTCGGTACCAGCCGTAACACCACTCCCCCCCAGCGATGATCAGCTTGGCGAGCGGCGGTTCAGGGTCGAAATAGTTGAAGCGGCAATCCCGCGTCGTGGGCCGGCACAGCTCGATGCCCTTGATGTCGTCGTACGCGTCGACGGGAAAGTAGATCTCATCGAACACCTGGCCGTTCGGGGGCGACAGCTGACCTTGGGGATCCGGATAACCCCGGTTGAACGGGTACGCCAGGCCACACAGTGTCCCCGGGTCGCCCTTGGGGTCGACGGGCGTGCTGGACACGCAATTGGTGATCGCCGGACCGTGCAGGGGATGGAGGAAGAAGTCCGGCAGAATAGGACTGAAAAATCGCAGGATGAACGCGACGGCCATGAGGGCGAGCGCCGCCACCAGGTCCCAGCGGTCGAAATAGATCTTGTCGCGCCTGCTGGAAGGGGCTTCGGCCTCCTCGAGCTGATAGGCGCGATGGCCTGTCACCGCCGCCGTTTGCGCCGCCTTCCGCCCTGGTTCTGACCAAGACGCTCCGGCAGGTGGCTGGTGATCTCCCAGACCGCGGCGTCGGGATCCGTGACGGGGATGGCGATGGTGTCTTCGTGCATCAGGCGCGAGCCGAGCTTCTTTTTGATCGCGGCGAGCTCGGTCTCATCCCCACGCACCCTGATGAAAAGGGCCGGCTTGTCGATGTGCGGCTTCATGATCGGCGCCACCATCCGGGCGCGCCGGTCAAGGAAGTGGGTGCGGAGGACCTGCGCTTTGACCGACTTGATCGAGTCGTAATCGATCAGCACGCTCGAGAAGAGCGTCGAGATCTTGAGCCCGGCCTCCTGCGCATGGACGTGACTTCGGCTGCGGTAAACAAGAAACGCTCCTCCGAGGAGCAGCCCGCTCGGGATGTACAGGAGCCAGACGGCGCTGCTGGCTCGGGTCAGCTGGTGCTGGTAGATGACGATGACCGTCATGACCACGCCGACCGCGACGAGAAAACCGGCGAAGAACCGCTGCTGCCGCCACATGGCCTGGGCGTACAGGTTCGGGTGGCGCTTGTGCTCGACCGGCTCGGCTGTGCTCAAGGACTAATGATTATCCGGGGTCGGCTCCCCCAGGGCCCAACCTCGGCTTCGCTCCAGCGCCTGACGCCAGCGATCCTGAAGGGCGTCCGCCTGATCGCGGGACATGCGCGGCTCGAACTCGCGGTCAAGCTTCCAGAGCCCGTCGAGGTCCGATTCGTCCCATACGCCCGCGCCCAGGCCCGCCAGGAATGCGGCTCCCAGCGCCGTGGTTTCGGTGTGCCGTGGCCTGCGGACCGGGATGCCCAGCAGGTCGGCCTGGAACTGGCACAACACGTCCATGACCGCGGCGCCGCCGTCAACTCGCAGCTCATGCAGGGGCTCGCCTGAATCGCGACCCATGGCCTCGACGACGTCTCGAGTCTGATACGCCATCGATTCGACAGCCGCGCGCACCAGTTGGGCGCGCCCGCTGCCGCGGGTGAGACCGACAATCGCCCCGCGCGCATAAGCGTCCCAGTAGGGGGCGCCGAGGCCGACGAAGGCGGGCACCATGAACACGCCCCCGGCATCCGGCACCGACGCCGCCAGCGGCCCCGCCTCGGCGACATCGCCGATGATGCCCATGCCATCGCGCAACCACTGCAGCGCTGCGCCGGTGACGAAGATGGCCCCCTCGAGCGCATAGCTCAACGCCCCATCTCGCCGCCACGCGACTGTCGTCAGCATCCCTGAGCTGGAAGCGATGCGACGCGAGCCTGTCTGCATCAGCACGAACGAACCGGTGCCATACGTGTTCTTGGCCATTCCATCGACGGTACAGGCCTGGCCGAACAGCGCCGCCTGCTGGTCGCCCGCGATGCCGCTGATCGGTGCGGCCAGGCCGCCGAGAGCCGCCCCGCCGCAGCGCGCCACTTCGCCGCTCGAGTCAACGACCCGGGGCAGGTTGGCGAGTGGGACGCGGAAAAGGTCGGCCATTTCCTCGCTCCATACGCCGCGGCCGATGTCGAAGAGCAGCGTGCGCGACGCGTTGGAGGCGTCAGTGACATGTTCGCGCCCGCTCGAAAGCCTGGCCACGAGCCAGCTGTCGACCGTGCCGATGGCGGCGTCGCGCGCGCCCTCCACGTGCGCCAGCGCCCAGGCGAGCTTGGTCGCGGTGAAGTAAGGGTCCAGCACCAGGCCTGTGACGGCGGTCACGCGCGGTTCGTGGCCCGCGTCGCGCAAACGGGTGCATTCGTCCGCGGTACGGCGGTCCTGCCAGACGATGGCGCGAGCAAGAGGCTTCATAGTTCGGCGATCCCAGAGCACGAGCGTCTCGCGCTGGTTGGTGATCCCGATCGCGCGCACCTGCCCTGACTCGGCGCCGGCCGCCCTCATCGCATCCGCGGCGCTGGACTCGACCGCGGACCAGATCTCCTCGGCATCGTGCTCGACCCATCCCGGCCGCGGATAGTGCTGGGTGATCTCGCGATAGCCCTTGCCGCGGACCTCGCCGTCGAGTCCGACCGCGAGCGCGGTGGCGCCGGTCGTGCCCGCGTCCAGGCTGAGGACTATCTCCTCCCCATTCATGGAGAGTTGGGGGCGATGCCCCCGGTGGTGAGGTTCAGACGCCGGGCTTCCATATGCGGTTGAGACTTCCTGTGGAGTAACCCTCGAGGTCCGCGGAGACGAACTTGTAGCCGGCCCGGCGCACGGCGTTCGCCACGCTTTCGCGCTCCGCGACAAGACGAGGTATCTCGGCCGGTTCGACCTCGATGCGCGCCACGTCACCGTGATGGCGGACTCGCACCTGCGAGAAGCCCATCGCTTTGAGCGCCGACTCCGCCAGCTCGATTTGTCGCAGAGCCGCCACCGTCACCGGAATCCCGTGTGGGATGCGCGAGGAGAGACAGGCAAACGACGGCTTGTTCCAGTTCGGCAGGCCGAGCTCGCGCGCTGCCGCGCGGATCTCTGACTTCGCCATCCCCGCCTCCAGGAGCGGAAACCGAACTCCCCGCCGCACGGCTGAGCCGTGGCCCGGACGGTGATCGCCGGCATCATCCGCAGTCGCGCCGTAGGCGAGGTGCGCCAGGCCGAGCTCTCGCTGGACCGGTCCAAGCG
>JBOHUP010000028.1:0-8295 GCA_050734615.1 Candidatus Dormibacteraceae bacterium
AGCGTCCGGCCGTGGAACGAGCCCGTGGTCGTGATGATCTCGAAAGCCCCGTCGCGGTTGCTCGTTCCCCACTTGCGGGCAATCTTGATCGCCGTCTCGTTGGCCTCGGCGCCTGAGTTGCAGAAGAACGCGCGCGAGGGAAAGGAGAGCTCGACCAGGCGGCGAGCCAGCTCGACCTGGGGCTGGGTGAAGTAGAGGTTTGAGGTGTGGATCAAAGTTGAGGCCTGGCGCGCAACGGCCGCGGCGACCTCGGGGTGCGCGTGGCCCAACAGGTTGACCGCGATTCCCGCGACCAGGTCGAGATATTCGCGGCCTGAGTCGTCGTACACCAGGCACCCCTGACCTCGGACGAACGTGACCGGCAGGCGCCGCCCGGTCTGCATGAGGTAGCGCTCGGCGAGCTCGGGCGTCGTCTCGACCGACGGGCTCACGGCGTGACCATCGTCCCGATGCCGGCCTCGGTGAACAGCTCGAGCAGAAGCGCATGCGCGGTGCGCCCGTCCACGATATGGGCGAGCGGGACCCCATCGAGCGCGCGAAGGCACGCTTCGAGCTTCGGGATCATGCCGCCGGTCACCTCGCCGGCCTCGATGCGCTGCCTCGCGTCCTCGCGCGACAGGACCGCCACCACCTGCCCGTCGACTCCCAGCACGCCTGGCACGTCGGTGAGGAGGATGACCTTGGCCGCGTTGAGCGCGACCGCGATCTCGGCGGCGACCGTATCGGCGTTGATGTTGTACGCGTGGCCGTCATAGCCGAGCCCGATCGAGGCGATGACCGGGATGTAGCCGCGACCCAGCAGCGCCGTGATCGGCTCCTTGTTGACCTGCGTCACGCGGCCGACGAATCCCATCGATTCGTCCAGGGGCTCGGCAATGATCGTCGGTCCATCCTCGCCGCTCATGCCGACGGCCTGGCCACCCAGGCGGTGGATGGCGGCGACGAGGTCCGGGCTGACCTTGCCGGTCAGCACCATCTTCACCACCTCCATCGTTTTGTCGTCGGTCACCCTCAGACCCTTCTTGAAGGTCGGCGTGATGCCCAGGCGCTCGCTCATGGCGGAGATCTCGGGGCCGCCGCCGTGAATGAGGACCGGCTGCATGCCGACGTATCGCAGGAGCACGACGTCCAGCAGTGTCTCGTCGCGCGCGTGCTCGATGGCATTGCCACCGACTTTGATGACGACGACCTGCCCGTGGAACCGCTTGATGTATGGCAGCGCTTCGACCAGGACCTTGGCTCGCTCTTCGACTGTCAGCGTCACGTGGTGTAGTCGGCGTTGATGCGCACGTACTCCTCCGATAAATCACAACCCCAGGCTTCGGCACGTCCGTCCGCCAGCCCGAGCGCGGCCACGATCTCAATTTCCGGCTGCTCAAAGGCCTGGCGGACCGCCGCCAGGTCCACGGGGACTCCCGAGCCTCGCTCGAATACGACCAGTCCTCCAACTGTCAGATGGAGCCTGTCGAGCGCCAACTCTGAGCCACTGTATCCGAGCGCGCACACGATCCGCCCCCAGTTGGGATCGCCGCCGTGCACGGCGGTCTTGACCAGGCTGGACGATGCCACCGCGCGCGCCGCGGCCCTCGCCTCGCCGTCCGACAGCGCTCCATCGACCTTGACGCTGATGAGCTTGGTCGCCCCCTCTCCGTCCCTGGCGATCGAGCGGGCCAGGGAGCGGGCCACCTCCAGGAGGGCCATCTCGAGCTGCTCGAATTCCACGCTGCCCGTCTTGATGGGCCGGTTGCCGGCCGCCCCGTTGGCCAGGATCAAGAACGTATCGTTGGTCGAGCTGTCGCCGTCCACGGTCACCTGGTTGAAGCTGCGATCGGCGATGGACTTGACGAGGGCCGCGATCAACCCGGGCTCGACGGCAACGTCGGTCGTGATGTAGGCGAGCATGGTCGCCATATTCGGGTGGATCATGCCTGAGCCCTTGCACATGCCACCGACCCGGATCGTCGTGCCGTCGATCTCGATCTCGAGCTGCGAGGTCTTGGGGACGGTGTCGGTAGTCATGATGGCGCGCGCGGCCGCGTCTCCCCCGCCGTCGCTCAGGTGCCCGCATGCCTCGGCAATGCCGGCCCTGAGGGCATTCATCGGAAGGTAGCGGCCGATCACCCCGGTCGAGCTGACCAGAACCTGGTCCGGGTCGAGGTCGAGGCGGTCGGCCGACAGCTTCGCCATCAGCAGCGCGTCCTTGAAGCCTTGCGCCCCGGTGCAGGCGTTGGCATTGCCGGAGTTGATGGTGACCGCCTGCACGCGATTGTGCTGGAGATGCAGCTGGTCGATGACGACTGATGCGGACTTGACCTTGTTGGTGGTGAAGACGCCGCCGACGTCACAGGGCGTCGACGAGTAGATGACGCAGAGGTCGTCGCGCTGGCCACTCGGGATGGCCGAAGCGCCGGCGGTGAAGGCCTTGATGCCGCAGGCCGCCGTACCGGCCCGAAATCCCCTGGCGAAAGTCACGGCCACTGGATCGGAGCCTCGAGCGCGGTGGTGCGGTCGAAACCGAACGCGACGTTGAAGCACTCGACGCCCTGGCCGGAAGCGCCCTTGACCAGGTTGTCGAGCGCGGCGGTCACGACAGCCTTGTCGCCCTGCGCCCCAACATTGACGAGGCACAGGTTGGAGTGCGCCGCGAGCTTCGTCGCGGGCGCCGTGTCCACCAGCCGCGTGAAGGGCTGGCCGGAGTAGAACTCCCGGTAAGCATCCCGCAGCCGGGCGAGGGATCCCTTCAGGTCGAAATAGCACGTGACCAGAATCCCGCGTGTCATGGGGATGAGGTGAGGGACGAAGGTCACTTTCAGCCTTGCGCCATCGCGGGCAAGCAGACCCAGTTCCTGTGTCAGCTCGGCCAGGTGGCGGTGTCCCCCGATCGCGTAAGCGCCGACCGACTCGTTGACCTCGCTGAAATGAACGCCCATCCCGGGCGAACGGCCGGCACCGCTCATCCCGGACTTGGCATCGACCACGATGTCCGAGCCGACCAGCCCTGCTGACACCGCAGGTGCGAGGGCGAGGATGGAAGCGGTCGAGTAGCAGCCGGGGACCGCGATGAGCGTGGCCCCGACCAGGTCCTTCTAGTGCAGTTCAGGCACCCCGAACACCGCCCTGGCGAGCAGCCCGGGCTCAGGATGCGGCTGGCCGTACCAGGTCGGGTACTGCGAGGCGTCATGCAGCCGGAAGTCGGCGCTCATGTCGACCACTCGCGCTCCCCCGGCAAGCCAGGCCGGGGCTGTGGCGGCGGCGACGTTGTGCGGCAGGCAGCTGAATATGACGTCGACCCCGGCCGGATCGGGCTCCGGCGCAAATTCGCCTCGGAGCTCCAGCAGCGGAAACACCTCGGCGTACGGTTTGCCCGCGAGCGAGCGTGACGTGAGTTGAACCAACTCCACCTCGGGGTGGCGGACGAGAAGGTTGACCGCGGTCATGCCGGCGTAACCGTTGGCCCCCGCGACGGCCGCTTTGAGCTGCTTGGCCATGAACGCATGAGTATACGTAATAGTGCATAAACATGCGCCGTTGACATCGCGGCCACGAGGGCCAGACGTCGGGCTGGGCGGCCATGTCGCCTGCGAGCATTTCGCCGGAGGCGAGCTCTTGGTGCTGGTGTATCGACGCGGCGGCTCGAAGGAGAGCTCGATGCTCATTGCCGAACTGATGTTGCGCTGGGAGCCCCTACTCGGCCTCGTTGAAGAAGCACGACTCGGCGCCGGTGTGGCAGGCCGGGCCGGCTGGGTTGACCCGGAGAAGGATGCTGTCGAGGTCGCAGTCCAACCGCGCCTCCACGACCTCCATCGTGTTGCCCGACGTGGCTCCCTTCTCCCACAAGCCTCGCTCGCGGGAGTGGAACCATGCGCGGCCGGTCTCCCGCGTACGCTTCCACGCCTCCTCGTCCATGTAGGCGACCATCAGAACGAGCCCGGTGTCCGCGTTCTGGACGACCGCGGGCACGAGACCTTTCGAGAAGTCGGGGTTCATCGCCGGACCTCCAAACCCAATGCCGTCAGCTCGTTCTTGACCGTGCCGATGGACAGCTCTCCAAAGTGAAATATGGATGCCGCAAGCGCCGCCTCCGCTCCCCCTTCGGTGAGCGCCTGGTGAATGTGCGCCACCGACCCCGCGCCCCCGGAAGCGATGACGGGCAGCTTTACGGCGGCGTTCACGGCGCGCAGCAGAGCCACGTCGTAACCGTCATGCGTGCCGTCGCGGTCCATCGACGTGAGTAGGATCTCGCCCGCGCCCAGCTGCTCTCCACGCATCGCCCACTCCACCGAGTCGCGTCCTGTGCCGTGCCGGCCTCCGTGGCTGTAGACCTCCCAGCCATTGCCATCCATGCGCTTTTTGGCGTCCATGGCGAGCACGACGCATTGCGATCCGAACACCTCGGCGCACCTCGTTATGAGGAGCGGGTCTTCGAGGGCGGCGGTGTTGACCGAGACCTTGTCCGCACCGTGAGTCAGCAGACCGGCCATGTCGTCCACGCTCCGCACGCCGCCGCCCACCGTGAGCGGGATGAACACGCGCTCAGCCGTCCGCTCGACCGCGTCGAGCAGGATGTTGCGAGCGTCGGATGACGCAGTGATGTCGAGGAACACGATCTCGTCGGCACCTTCGCGGTCGTACAGGGCCGCCAGCTCCGCCGGATCCCCGGCATCACGCAGCTCGTGGAAGCGCACGCCTTTGACCACGCGGCCTTCGGTGACGTCGAGGCAGGGGATGATCCGTTTGGCGGGCATCGATCGCTACGAGCGCGAGACTCGCCAGCTGGTCATGCGCACAGGCCGACGAAGTTCTCGTAAATCTTCAGGCCGTCCGGCCCGCTCTTCTCCGGGTGGAACTGCGTGCCCATGACGTTGCCCTCGGCCGCCGCCGCAATCGGCGAGTGCTCGCTGGAACCCACCGCATGATCGGATGCGACAGGCGTGTAGGAATGCACGAAGTAGAAGTAAGCGTGGTCGGTGATGCCCTGCCACAGCGGCGATGGCGCAACCTGCGATACGCGGCACCACCCGATCACGGGCAGGCGCTCGCTTGTCGTCACCTTGACCACGCTGCCCGCCAGCAATCCCAGGCCTTCGTGACGGCCGTGCTCGCCCGATTCCTCGAACAGGAGCTGATAGCCGAGGCACACTCCAAGCACTGGCTTGCCGCCACGGGCGAGCTCCACGAGACGCGCGCCCAGACCCTGCTCTGTGAGCTTGCGCAGGGCAGGCGCGAAGGCGCCGACGCCTGGGAGGACCATGCCGGCGGCTCTCTCGAGCTCGTCCGGATCGGCAGTCCGGATCGGCTCGGCGCCGACATGCGCCAGCGCCCGCTCCACAGACCTCACATTGCCGACGCCGTAGTCGACGATGGCGATCACGGTCATCAGCCCAGCAAGCCCTTCGAGGATGGGATGCCGCCACCGGGGTCCGGAGCCATGGCCTGGCGCAGGGCCAGCCCAAGCGCCTTGAAGGTCGCCTCGGCCACGTGATGCCGGTTGCGGCCGCGGATCACGTCGACGTGGATGGTCGCCCCGAGGTGAATCGACAGCGCGCGCCAGAACTCCTCCAGCACCTCGGACTCGAGGCTCCCGATCCGCCCTCGCAGCGGAACGTTGTACGAGAGAAACGGACGCTTGCCGAGGTCGACGACCGCTCGCGCAAGCGATTCGTCCAGGGGCGCGTACGCGGACGCAAACCGCGCGATCTCCGTGCGCCGGCCCAGAGCCTGCGACAGCGCCTGGCCGACCACGATTCCAGCATCCTCGACCAGGTGATGCGTGTCCACGTGAATGTCGCCTGTGCCGCGCATCGTGATGTCGAAGCCGCCGTAACGCGCGACCTGCTCCAGCATGTGGTCGAGAAAGGCCAGCCCGGTGGAGACCTTGATGCGACCGCGACCCTCGAGCACGACCTTGGCCGTCAGTTGCGTCTCCTTGCTCTTGCGCACGACGTGCCCTTCCCTATTCAAGCCTCACCTCGACCGCATGAGCGTGCGCGCCCAGGCCCTCCATCTCGGCGAGCCGCACGCATGCGTCGCGAAGCATCTCCAGGTCCCCGCGGTTCAGGCTCAGGACGCTCATCCGCTTGAGAAAAGTGTGCACGCCGAGGGGAGAGGAGAATCGCGCCGCGCCCGACGTCGGCAACGTGTGGTTGGGGCCGGCCACGTAATCTCCCAGGGGGACCGTCGCGTATGGCCCGACGAAGACGGCGCCGGCGCATTCGACCCGCGCGGCCAGCCTGGCGGCGTTGGCGGTGACGATCAGGAGGTGCTCTGGCGCGAAGTCGTTGGCCAGGTCCACCGCCTGGTCGAGGTCGTCCGCGACGATCACGCAGCAGTTGGCCTGGCGGATGATCGCCGCGCGCTCCAGCCCGCCGATGAGGCTCTCGAGCTCCTCTTCGACGCGGTCCGCGAGGTGAGCCGAATCCGTGATCAGAACCGCCCACGCCAGCGGATCGTGCTCGAGCTGGGCAGCCAGGTCGGCAGCCACGAAATCCGGCCGAGCCCGCCCGTCGGCGATGACCAAGACCTCCGTCGGTCCCGCAATGCCGTCGACACCCACCGCTCCGAACACCTCTTTCTTGGCCAGCGTGACGTAGATGTTGCCCGGGCCAGCGACCACGTCAACGCGCGGAATGGAGGCGGTTCCGTAGGCCAGCGCGGCGACCGCCTGGGCGCCGCCGATGCGATAGACGGCGTCCGCGCCCGCGATATGCGCCGCCGCGAGGATGGCGGACGGGACGCTGCCATCGGCTCGAGGCGGCGTGGCGATCACCACTTCGTCGACCTTCGCGACCCGAGCGGGGATGACTGTCATCAGGACGGTGGACGGGTAGGCGGCGCGTCCGCCAGGCACGTACAGCCCGGCCCGACGCACCGGGCGGGTGACCAGCTTGAGCCCCGGAGGTCCGGCCGTCGCCGGCTGCGTCTGGCGCGCGTGGAAGTCTCGAATACGCTGCGCCGCGAACTCGAGCGCGGCACGCTCCGCGGCCCCAAGACGGCCGGCCGCCGCGGCCATCTCGGCCGTCGGGACCTCAAACGATTCACGAGGACCAGGCGACCAGCCGTCGAACTTCTGGCCCAGGTCGCGCAGCGCCTCGTCACCTTCCGCCGCCACCCGCGCGCAGATGTCCGCGACCACCGCGCGCTCCTGCACGAACTGCGACAGGTCGAGACGGCGCCGCGACATCGGCGAGTCCAGCCATGAACCCACGTCGAACCGTTTAACCGGCACCGTTGCCTCCCTCGCGCAGCCTGGCGACAACGGACTGCACCGCCTCTGTGCGCGTTTTCAGGCTTGCCTGGTTGGCGATGAGACGGGCGGTGGAGGAATCGAGCACGCCGGCTATTCGGAGGTGGTTCTCGCGCAGGGTGCGCCCGGTCGCTGTCAGGTCGACGATACCGTCCACCAGGCCGACCAGCGGAGCCAGCTCGACTGAGCCGTGCAGCCGCACGACCTCGACCGCCTGGCCTCGCGACTCAAACCACGCCGAGGCGGTGCGCGGATACTTCGTCGCCACACGGAAGAGCGGGGGCCATGTATTGGGGCCGTCGAGCTTCGATCGTTCAGGCACCGCGAGCACAAGGCGGCAGCCGCCGAAGCGCAGGTCGACCAGCTCGTAGTGCGAGCCGGGGGTCTCCCAGAGAATGTCCTTGCCGACTATGCCGAGGTCGGCGGCGCCGTGGTCCACGTACTCCGGAACGTCGGCCGGCCTGACGAGGATGACCCGCAGGTTCGGCCGCTCGACGAGCAGCTGGCGGCCGAGCTCCTCGGCGCTCAGGCGAGCGACATGCGATCGGGCGAGCAGCTTGAGCGCGCCGCTCAGAAGAGCACCGGTGGGCACCGCGATCGAGATTTTCGCGTGGGCCGTCACGCCAGTCCCCCCGCGAGCCGGCCGGCGACTTGCTCCGGTGGCAGGCGGCGCGAGCGCTTTCCGAGGACCGCCCACGAGACCGCGGACGCGCTGTGACAGTGGATGAGGTTGGTCGCGCCCACCGCGTGCCACCAGGCGTTCGCCTCGGCTGCGGTACGCGCCTCGGTGTCGACGACGGCACGCATGCCGAACAAACGGAGCGTCGAGCCGAGACGGACGGCCGTATCGAGGCCGGCACCTGCCCAGGCCACCGCGGCGTCGAGGCGCGGCAGCGCCGGGGGCCGTGAGGCGTTCGTGAGCATCTCGGAAACCAGGTCGAGCCGGACCATGAAGCCGGTTGCCGGGGCGGCTCGCCCGAACTTCTCCAGCAGGTGGTCGTACCTTCCGCCCTGCGCGACCGGCCGCCCGAGCTCTGGGCCGTAGCCCTCGA
>JBOHUP010000029.1:0-1533 GCA_050734615.1 Candidatus Dormibacteraceae bacterium
ACCGCCGGCCAGGCCGAGATCGACATGCGGTTCGACTCCATGACCAAGATGGGCGACAAGATGATGGTCTTCAAATACGTCATCAAGAACGTCGCGGCGCAGCACGGCTACGTCGCCACCTTCATGCCCAAGCCTCTGTTCCAGGACAACGGTTCGGGAATGCACGTGCACCAGAGCCTGTGGAAGGACGGGCAGAACCTGTTCGCGGACGCGAAGGGATACGCCGGCCTCAGCCAGACCGCCGTGTACTACATCGGCGGCCTGCTCAAGCATGCGCCCGCGCTTCTGGCGATCTGCGCTCCGACCACCAATTCATACCGCCGCCTGGTACCCGGTTACGAGGCCCCGATCAACCTCGTGTACTCGAAGCGGAACCGCTCCGCGTGCGTCCGGATCCCCATGTACTCGACGGACCCGAGGACCAAGCGCGTGGAGTTCCGTTCACCCGACCCGGCGGCCAACCCCTACCTCGCGTTCTCCGCCTGCCTGATGGCGGGACTCGATGGGATCAAGAACAAGATCCTTCCTCCCGAGCCGGTCGACAAGGACATCTACGAGCTCGAAGGCGAGGAGAAGGCGAAGATCAAGAAGGTGCCCGGCTCACTGGCCGAGTCGCTCGACGCGCTCGAGGCGGACCACGAATTCCTGCTCGAAGGCGGAGTCTTCACCAACGATGTGATCGACACCTGGATCGAATACAAGAGGAAGAAGGAAGTGGACGCGGTCGCCCTCCGGCCTCACCCCTGGGAGTTCATGCTCTACAGCGACGTGTAGCTCGAAAGCACGTTCTAGAGAGAGGGTCTGGGGAATTCCCGGGCCCTCTTTCTCATTGCGGAAGCGGTGTAGGCTTCGGTCGGTGAATGCCCTGATGATCGGGGTCTACGCGGCCACCGCCGTAATTGGCCTGTGGGAGCTCGTGTCCGGACGCCGCATACCTGACCGGTCACCGCAGGGCGTTCGACGACCTGTCCTGAGGATCGTCGGTGCCGCCACGTTGGTCGGTTGCCTGGTGGCTCTATTTCTCGCGGCGACGGGCGACCAGGGTTTCGGGTTCATCGCGTTCGGCGCCACGGCTTTGGCCGTCTGGACTTTCACATCGGCCGCCTCACGGCCCAAGGCGATCAGCTAGAGCGCAACAACGCCCGCACTCGATCCGTGGAGCTTGTCCCTACATCCCCAGCATCGCCCGGGCGCGCAGCGCGATGGAGATCGCGACTCGCGTTTCGGGGTCGTCGAGCTGCAGACCGGTCAGCGATTCGATTCGCTCCACCCGATAAGACATCGAGTTGATGTGGATGCCCAGCTGGCGCGCTGCGGCCCGCCGGACCCAGCGTGCGGCCGACAGCGCTTCCAGCGTCTCCAGCAATGGCGTGTGGCGCGACTGCGCGTAGGCCAAAAGGGTCCCGAGCAGCTCATCGACGAATCGGCGGACTGCCTCCGGGCTCTGCACCTCGAGCAAAAGCCGAAACGCACCCAGCGACCGATAAGACACCACGCGGCCGCGCCCACCCGCCCGCCGCGTGAGGCGTAGCG
>JBOHUP010000030.1:0-2760 GCA_050734615.1 Candidatus Dormibacteraceae bacterium
CATTGGCCGCGCAGGCGCGGGCGGAAGATGGAGTCGTGATCACGACGGCGCCCGACGGGCGAGGCCGCAGCCTGATCAAGTTCCTGGTCGAGAAAGGGCAGGCGCCGGACTCCGTGAGCGAGCGCCAGCAGGACCTCGAGGACATTTTCCTCAGTCTCACCGGAGGTGATTCATGAGCGCCGCAACTCTGCGACCTCGCTTCTTCGGCACGCTGAGCGGCGAGGCGCTCAAGGTTTCGAGGCAGCTCAGCTTCTGGCTCATGCTGGCCGGCGCTTCGGTGATGCTGGCGGTCATCGTGCTCGGGGTCACGAGCTCCGACAGCATCCGCAAGCAGCTGACGACCGACCCGACGGGCTTCTTCTACAGCGCGCGTGACGTGCTCGGAACGGTCTTCCAGATCGGTTCGGGCATCTTCCTGCTGATCGTCGGCTCCCGCCTTTTCGCCATGGAGTACACGTCGGGCACCATCCGCATCATCTACGCGCGGGGCACCGGGCGGCTGCGGCTGCTGCTCGCGAAGATGCTCACGCTCGCGATCATCGGCGTCCTGCTGCTGGCCGGATACCTGCTGCTGACCGGCACGTTGATCGCGATCCTGGTCGACACTTGGTCAGGCGGCCTGTCGCCGGTCCAGCACCTCCCGACCCAGTTCTGGCAAGACCTGGAATATTGGGCGTTGGTCCAGGGGATGAGCATGGGCATCGCGGTCCTGCTCGCCGCCGCGGCGAGCGGTCTCGGGCGCTCGCTCGCCTTTGCCATGGCCGCGTCGCTGGCCTTCTTCCCGGTCGACAACTTCGCCACGATCCTGCTCGCGCTGGGTTCGCGGATCACCCGGCAGGACCACCCATGGCTCGACATCACCCGGTATCTGCTCGGCCCCAACCTGAACGCCGTCCTGAACCTGATCGAGCCGGGACATCACGCTCGGGCGGCGTTCGCCGTGCCGCTCCTGCCCGTGGACGCCACGCACGCGCTGGTCGTGATCGGCGTCTATGCGCTGGCGTTTGCCGTGATCGCCGTCGGGCGCACGGTGCGGCCGGACGTCCTGGAGTAGGGCTTCGACAGGACACCGCCGGCCCGGGATCGGTATCCTTGTCGGGTTGTGCGAATAGTCGTCAAGGACCCCGAGGAGTTCGAGCAGGCCCTACGGGAGTTCCGCCGCAAGGTGCAGGAGCAGGGGCTCGTGCGCGAGATGCGACGCCGTTCGCACTACGTGCCGCCGGCCGAGGCTCGCAAGATCAAGAGCCTCCGCGCCAGGCGCCGCCGAACCCGCTAGGCCCAGGCTTGCGGCCGGCTCCGGGTATAATTCCCCACGTTCGGTGACCATGGCGGAGGGGAGACACCCGTTCCCATTCCGAACACGGTAGTTAAGCCCTCCAGCGCCGATGGTACTGTCGGGGTAACCCGATGGGAGAGTAGGTCGTTGCCGAGCGTTTCAATAAGTCCCGCGGGCCGCAAGGTCCTCGGGACTTACTTGTTTCAACCCAGCTGCGGCTCTGGCTCCTCGACGCTGTCCGCGTGCAGCCTGGGCAGCAACAGGTAGCACCGGACGCTCAGCAGCAAGAGCAACCCCAGCAGCGCCACGAGCACGTCGAGCACGACCTGGCCCACGTGCGCGTGGAACAGGAAGATCAAGACGCCCTCGGCGATCACTCCCAGCGCCAGGATGGGCATGAACACACGATCGTGCACGGCCATGAAGAACTGCACGAGCAGGTTGTCGAGGGACAGCGCGAGCCCGATCACGCCGACTGGCAGAACGTAGGGGGTGGCGTCGCGGAAGCTCGGCCCGAACAGCACTCCGACCACTAGCCACGGAACGGCCGCGAACACGATCAACGCGCCGGCCCCCAGCGCCGACAGGATTCCGGCGGATGCCAGCAGCAGGCGGCCGGGGTGCTGCTCCTTGGCCACCGCCTCGACCACCCGCGGAAACAAGACCTGGCTGACGCTGATCGTCAGGAAGTACAGGATCGTGCCGATCTTGTTCAGCCCGCCGTAGATGCCGCCGTCGTGGCTGTTCAGGTAGTGCTCGGCCAGGATGACGTCCTGGTTGTAGAGGATCTGCACGCCGATGATGCCTACCGCGGCCGTCAGCGAGAAACCGGCCATCACGCGCAGGCGGACTCTTGCCGCGGTGCGGCGGAAATGGTCTCGCAGCGTATACAGACCGATGAAAAAGCAGACCGCCAGACCGATGAAAACGGCGGCCATGGCGCCTGAGACCGCGTAGCCGGCCCGGAGCAGGAAGAGGACCAGGGTGACCCTGACGATCGCTTCCAGCGAGAGGTTGAGCGACAGGGCCGGGAACCTCTGCAGGCCTTGGAGGATCCCTCGCGGGATGGCCACCTGCCAGACCAGGGCGATCGAGAAACCCAGGATCAGCACCGGGATCGGGGATGGGAGGTGCTCGAACGTCGCCACGGGGCGGGCGAACAGCGCCGTGAGGAGGACCGCGACCAGGCACGGGATGGCGACCAGCCGGATGGTCCGCGCGAGCAGCGAGCTGACGCCGGCCTCGCCTCGCGCCGCCAGCGTGGCCGTGTAGCGGGCGAGGACGACGATGAGGATCAGGGCCGGCGCCGTCCCAACCGCGTAGACCGCGATCAGGAACGCGACCTGTCCGTAAACCTCGGGGCCCAGCACGCGTCCCGCGATCGCGTGGTAGACGAAGCCGCCTATCCCCGCGACGAGCCCGCCGAAGAAGAGGACGAGGTTCTGCCGGACCAACCGGCTCTGCCGGACCTGGGCCAGGCGCGA
>JBOHUP010000031.1:0-12592 GCA_050734615.1 Candidatus Dormibacteraceae bacterium
ACCTGAACTTTAGGCCACCTGACCTGAATACAGCACCGAACAGGTGTCCTTCGGGTCCAGACATCCGTTCCGGACCGCCCGTCCGGCCGGGCTCCCTTCGCGAGGCCGGGCGGACGTCCCCGCGGAGCGGGGAGGTGTCGGCGAGAGGATTTGAACCTCCACGCCCTTTCGGGCACCAGCTCCTAAGGCTGGCGCGTCTGCCATTCCGCCACGCCGACTTACCGACCGAAACGATAGGCGAGGGCCCCCGGGTGTCGCTAGAAGTTTTCGATCCTCACCGGCTCGATCTCGTCCGCCGTCGCGAAATCAAAGATCTGGGATAGGAAGTACTGCTCGCCCTCGATCGCGCGCCGGATGTTCTTGGCCTGGCGGAACCCATGCTGCTCGCCTTCGAAGGCGACATAGGCATAGGGGAGCTTCTTCTTCTCGCATGCGGCGACGAACATCTCGGCCTGGTCGGGCGGGACGATCTTGTCCTCCAGGCCCTGGAAAAGGATCACGGGGCAGCTCATCGCGTCCGCGTAGTTGATGGCGGAGCGATCGTGATAGAGGTCCGCTCGATCGGGATAGGGACCCACCAGCGTGTCCACGTACCGCGACTCGAACTTGTGAGTCTCCTTGACGAACGACACCAGGTCGCCGATGCCGAAGTGGCTCGCGCCGGCGGCATAGAACTTGCGCTTGGTCAGGGACAGCAGGACGGTATAACCGCCCGCGGACCCACCGGTGATCGAGATGCGATGAGGGTCGACGAGGCCGCGCTCGACCAGGTAGCGCGCGGCGTTGATGCAGTCGTCGACGTCGACCACACCCCAGTTTCCGTTGAGGCGCCGGCGGTAGGCGCGGCCGTAACCCGAGGAGCCGCCGTAGTTGACGTCGACGATGGCGTACCCGCGGCTCGTCCAGTACTGAAACTCAAATGGATACGTGGGTCCGCCCGAGCCGGTCGGTCCACCGTGGCAGTGGACGACGAGCGGCGGCTTCTCCCCGGCCGCGGCTTCGAAGTCCACGCTCTTGGGCGCGTAGTACGAGGCATGGGCGGTGAGGCCGTTCTCGGTCGGAAACTCCACCGCCTTCGGAACGCCGAGATAGCCCGGGTCGATGTGCGCCGGGTTGGAGACCTTGACGACCGCCTGCGACATGGTGTCGAGGTCGATGACGAGCAGCCGCTCGGCCAGCGCCGACGAGCTGGCGAAGACCGCGGCCTTACGCCCGCTGACCTGCAGGCTGTTCAGCCCCGTGTACAGGAGCTCGAGCTCTTCGACCTTGCCGTCGTTCAGCTCGAGCCGCGCGAGCCTGGTGCCGTGGCCGTTCGAGTACAGGCTCACGATCTCGTCAGGTCCGCTGAAGTCGTAAAAGCGCATCCCGAAGTTCCACTGCGGCGCGCCGAACTCGGCGTCGCGCCCGCACACCGGCTCGTCGCCCTCGCCTCGCGCGCGGTAGAGGTTCCACCAGTCGGTCCGGTCCGAGACGAAGTACAGCTCGCCCGCCGGTGACCACTCGGGTTGCAAGATCGACTCGTCAGGGCCGCCGGCGACCTTGCGCGACGAGGTGACCCGACCCTGCCGGTCGAGCTCGCCGACCCACAGCTCGCAGCCATCCCAGGGCATGTTGGGGTGGTGCCACGTCGTCCACGCGAGCCGGTTGCCGTCCGGGCTCAACCTGGGCGAAGAGTAGAAATCGTTGCCGCCCGCCACGGTGAACGCGTCCCGCCTTCCGTCAACGTCGAGTGCGACGATGGAGTTGACCGCTTCCGCCGCGCCGGTGGTGTGGTCTTCCCGCACCGCGAACACCAGCTGACGGGCGACGTCCACGATCATGTCGGCGTGGCGAATGTCCGCCGCCGGCGTGATGGCGCGCGGCTCGCCGCCGGGATCGTGCCGGTAGAGCCGCTGGTCCTTGTAGTTGGTGAACCATACGGACCCGCCGCTGACCGCGAAATGCCCGCCCCCATACTCATGGACCCGCGTGCGCGCGTTGAAGCCCTGTGGCGTCACGTCTGAGAGCGTCCCGTCGGCGCCGCGGCGGCAGACGACGATGCGACCGCCTTCGTGCGACCTGAGCTCGGACCAGTAGAGGTCATCGCCGTCCCAGCGCAGCATCTGGTTGCGCATGTTCGCGGTGCCTTTCAAGAGCAGGTCGGCGGTGATGGGCGAGGCCCATGATCCGTAGGGCGCGACCTGGCGGGCGGTCACGATTGCGGACGTCGCAGGATCAATGCGTCGCCCTGGCCGCCACCGCCGCAAAGCGCCGCTGCTCCGGTCTTGAGACCTCGACGCTTCAGCTCGTTGGCGAGCGTCAGGACGAGGCGCGCGCCGCTGGCCCCGATCGGATGCCCGAGCGCCACCGCGCCGCCGTTGACGTTGACCCGCTCCTCGTCGATCTGAAGCATGCGGGTGGCATTGAGCGCCACGGCGGCGAAGGCCTCGTTGATCTCGACCAGGTCGAGGTCGCCGGCGTCGATGCCGGCCTTCTTCAGCGCGTTGCTCAAGGCCAGCGCGGGAACCGTGTGCAGCCACGCATAGCGGTCGGCGCTCATGCCGTGGGCGACGATCTCGACCAGCGCCTCCAGGCCCAGCTTGTCTGCGCGCTCTTTCGACATGACGACCACCGCCGCCGCCCCGTCCGAGATCTGCGACGCGTTGCCGGCGGTGATCGTGCCGTCCTTCTTGAAGGCGGGTGGCAGCTTGCCCAGCGATTCCGCCGTCGTCCCGGGACGCACGCCTTCGTCACGCTCGACCCTCACCGGTTCGCCCGACTTTTGCGGGAGTGCGACCACCACGACCTCATCCTTGAATGCGCCGCTCTCCGAGGCCCTCTCGGCCCGCTGGTGGGAGCGCGCGGCCCACGCGTCCTGCTCCTCGCGGCTGATCTCCAGCTCGCGGTTCACCTCGTCGGAGCTCTCACCCATGTGCTGCCCCGTGAACGTCGACCACAGGCCGTCGTGCACCATCGAATCCACCATCTGCGTGTTGCCCATGCGAGCGCCGAATCGCGCCTTGGGCATGAGGTAAGGGGCTTCCGACATGGACTCCATGCCGCCGGCGACCACCACCTCGACCTCGCCGGCCCGTATCAGCTGGTCCGCCAGGGCGATGGCGTTGATCCCCGACAGGCACACCTTGTTGATGGTGATGGCGGGCACCTCCTGCGGGATGCCGGCCTCGATGGCGGCCTGGCGGGCGGTGATCTGCCCGGCGCCGGCCTGGAGGACCTGGCCCATGATCACGTAGTCGATGTCGGAGGGCTCCACGCCGGCCCGGGCCAGGGCTTCGCGGATGGCGTGGGCGCCCAGGGTCGTGGCCGGAACCTGCTTGAAGGCGCCGCCGAACTTGCCAAAGGGAGTGCGCGCGCCCGCTACTATCACGGAGGCCATAAAGTCAGTCTAAGTTGCCTGATTAAGCAACCGCGAAGGGAGAGAGGATGAGGAACGCTCTGCTGGCCGTCGATCTGCAGGTCGATTTCGTCCAGGGAGGCAGCTTGCCGGTTCCCACCGGGCTGCAGGTCTCGGCGCAGGTTGCCCGGCACATCAGGCATTTCAAGACAGAGTACCACTTCGTCGTGGCGTCGCGCGACTACCACGAGGATCCGCAGAACCACTTCGCCGCCGCTCCCGACTACCTGACCACGTGGCCACCTCACTGCGTCATCGGGACGCCAGGCGCAGCATTCGTCCCGCCGATCCAGAACCTGGTCCGGGAGAAGCTGGTCCAGATGGTGGTCAGCAAGGGCCGGCATGAGGCGGCCTACTCGGCGTTCGAGGGGCTGGACTCCCGCGGCCACACCCTGCTCGACGTCCTGAAGGAGCAGCGGATCGACCACATCGACGTCTGCGGGATCGCCACCGACTACTGCGTGCGGGCGAGCGCTCTCGACGCCCGCAAGAACGCCTTCCAGGTGCGTGTCCTGGTCAATCTTTGCGCAGCCGTCAACGAGGCAACCGGGCTCCAGGCCATGGAGGAGATGAAAGCGGCCGGCTGCCAGGTCCAGGCCGCCACCGCACCGTAGCGCGCCGCAAGCCAGGACACGGCGTCCTCCCTAGATCAAATCCAGCGCTGCCGCTCTTCGTCTCCCCTGGCCGGCCGAGGTCTGGTCAGGGAGCTGCGACGAGCACGGGCGCGAGGTCGCGAAGTTGCTCCAGGCCAAGCCCGCCCTGGGCGTCTAGCGGTTGAATCGCCACGTGGTCGGCGCCCAGGGTCAAATGCTCCCGGATCCTTGCAGCGATTCTGTCGACCGATCCCCAGGCGACGATGGAATCCACCAACCGATCGCTTCCGCCATTGGTGAAATCCTCGTCCCCGAAACCGTACTCGGCCAGGTTATGGACATAGTTCGGCAGCTGCAGGTACCTCGACACGTGCTGCCGGGCCACCGTCCTGGCGCGATCCGGGTCGGCGTCGACAACCACGGCCTGCTCGGTGGCCAGCAGCGCCGTGGGGCCCAGCACCTTGCGCGCGACGGCGGTGTGCGCCACCGGCACGAAGTAGGGATGGGCGCCGCCGGATCTCTCCCTGGCCAGGTGCAGCATCCTGCTGCGCAGCGCCGCGAGGACAGTGAACGGCCGGCGGCGCCCGGAGCCGGCCGCCGCTTGGTCAAGCCCGTCGAGGAACTCTTTCATGGTCGACACCGGCCGGCGGTATTCATGGCCGAGCGCGGACACAAGAGTGGGATGGCTCACGCCGAGTCCCAGGATGAACCGGCCGGGATGAGCCGCGTCGATCTCGCTCGCCGCGGCATGCAGCGCCTCCGGAGTCCACGCCCAGATGTTCGCGATGCCGGAAGCCACCACGAGGTCGGATCCGGCTTCGAGCAGCCGCGTCAGGTCGTCCAAGGCTCGCTGGTCGGGGGTGCCGCCCCCGATCCACAGCGCTCCGAAACCAAGCGCATCGATGGCTGCGGCCACCTCGGGCAGCGCTCCCATGTCTTTCCTGGCGGCGCCTCCGAGCCAAACTCCGACCGGCCCGATGCGCCGGCGCCAGGTGTCGATCTCCTGCGGCGGGAACGCGTTTTGCCGGCTCGGTTCGTTCCTCATCAATCAGAGCAACCTTCCGCGCGAGTGGCGTATGCCACACCACGGCCCCGCGGCCCCGCGGCGCTGAAGGTCAGCGCTTGCGGGTCGAGGTGGCCCGGCGTGTCGGCGCGGCCTCAGGCACGTACTTGAATGACACGTTCAGCCTGATCCGGTAGGTCGCGACCTTGCCGTTGTCCCCGATGGTCAGGTCCTGCCTCACCACCTCGGCGACCCGGAGGTCGCGCAGCGTCTTGGACGCCGTCTCGACGGCGCTCTTGGCGGCCGCCTCCCAGGACTGGGTGCTGGTGCCGACCAGCTCGGTCACTCGATAGACGCTGTCTGCCATGACCATTCCTCCCTTGTGCAGAGAGCCACCCGGCCCTCGGGGCCGACCTCCTCGGTGGGCGGGGAGGTATTCATTCTGCGCGCTTGGCCAGGACCCGCTCCAGCTTTTCCAGCTCACTTTCGCGGCCGAGCTGCATCATCTTCGTCCACTCGTCGTCGTGCATCGAGTCGAACGTCAGCACCAGCCGCGCACTTTCCCCGTCCGGCTCCAGCACGAGCTCGATGTCCACGTCGTAGGCCTCAACGCCGGGGACGAAATCGACCACCTGCCTCCATCCGAGCCGCCGCGGCGGGTCCACCTCGGTGTAGGTGATGCGATGCTCGGTCGTCAAGGGCATGCCCGCCTTGTTCATGTATTCGATCTGGTCGGCACCGGTCGCGCTCATGGAGTAGACGATCTGACCGCCCGGCCTCAGGTCGAGATCGTCAACGGTGACGTCGAAGCCCTCAGGACCCCACCACGCCTCGATCCCTTCTTTGGTCGTCCAGAGATCCCAGACCTCTTGCACCGGCGCGTCGAACGTGCGCTCGAGCGTGAGCTTTCGAGTATCAGCGGGCACGTTCGTGCGCCTCCTTCAACGGCTTGATCGAGGTCCCCACGGCCATCGCCGCATTTGCCCTTGCCATCATCGCTTCGCTTTCTCCTTTCTGTTCTGCTTCTTACGACGTTCGAGCTCCGCCGCCAAACGCTCGAGCCGCCCCTCCCAGATCGCCCGGTATCCGGTCGCGAACTCCGACAGCTCCCGAAACGGCTCGGGGCGAAGCGCATACAGCCTGCGGCGGCCCTCAGGCCGGACGACCACGAACTGCGCGTCCTCGAGGATCGCCAGCTGCCGCGATACGCCAGGCTGACCGATGTCCACCACCTCGACCAGCTCGCTGACCGAGCGCTCACCGCTCCGCAGCGCGTCGACGAGCCGGCGTCGGGTGGGGTCGGCCAGGATCTGGAACACGTCGGGCACAACGACATATTACTGCAACAACATATGTCCTGTCAACAATATGTCGACCAAGGTGAAATCGCTCGACGGCGGACCGTCTTCAGGACCTGACGCGGGCCTGGAGCTGGCGCAGCTCGGGCAGCGCTTCCGCGATCTTCGCCGCCAGCGCTTCGGGCTCATCGCCGCGCAGGTAGATCACCTGCTCGGTGACGCCCAGCTCGAGATACTTGCCCGACAGCTCGATGAGCTCGCCGCGGTCCTTGCCGTCCCAGCCGTACTGCAGCGAGTGGCGGATCTCTGCGGGATTGCGGCCCACCGCACCGCACGCCTCGCCGAGCTTCGCGGTCAGCTCTTTGACGCGGTCGGGGTCGCCGCCGGCGATGTTCCACACATCGCCGTGACGCGCCACCAGGCGCAGGGTGGTCTCGCCCGATGCGCCAATCCACAGCGGCGGGTAAGGCTTCTGCAGAGGCTTGGGGTTGGCGATCGCGTCGGTCATGTGGTAGTAGCGCCCCTCGAAGTTGGTGCGCTCCTCGGTCCACAGCGACTTGATGATCTGCAGCGACTCGCTCAGGCGGCCGACGCGGTGGTCCAGCCCCTCGATCCCGTACATCTGGTGCTCGATCTCCGCCCAGGCGGCGCCGATGCCGAACTCGAGCCGGCCGCCCGACAGGTGGTCGACCGTGACGGCGATCTTCGCCAGCAGCGCCGGGTTGCGGTACGTGTTCCCGGTGACCAGGCACCCGATGCGGGCTTTGTGGGTGGCCTCCGCCATCGCCGCCTGGAGGCTCCAGCCCTCGAAGATCGGGCGGTCGGGGCCTCCGCCACCAATCGAGGCAAGGTGGTCGAAATCCCAGACGTGGTCGAACCCGCCCTCGTCGGCGAGGCGCCATACGGCCCGCAGCTGCTCGATGGTGCAATCCTGGCCCGAAAGCTTCAGCCCGAAACGAAGTGGGTGTGTCACGACACTCAGGTTACGGAAATCACGATTCGTGGGAGAGTGAAGGTGTGAAGAAGAGCCCGAGCGTGCAGAAGACCGAGTCCGAATGGAAGAGTGAGCTGACCCCGATGCAGTTCCACGTCCTGCGTGAGAAGGGAACCGAACGCCCGTTTACGGGCGAGTACTGGGACACCAAAACGCCGGGCGTCTACCTGTGCGCAGGCTGCGGCGCAAAGCTTTTCGAGTCCGCCACCAAATTCGATGCTCACTGCGGCTGGCCCAGCTTTTACGCTCCGGCCGAGAGCGCGCCCATCTCCGAGGAGGTCGACGGCAGCCACTTCATGGTGCGGACCGAGGTCAACTGCGCCAGCTGCGGCGGCCACCTGGGCCACGTTTTCGACGACGGCCCGCAGCCGACCGGCCTGCGCTACTGCATCAACTCGGCCTCGATCAAGCTGGACCCCGCTAAGTAAATCCACCTCGTCGGGCTGTCCCCCGACCGTTAACACGCGGCCGGCTCGAGGCGATCGATTGGCCTGAGCAGGAGATGGCTGCTTTCGGCGATCAGCTGCGGAGGTCCGACAACGTGCCGGTGAGCACCTGTCGCACCGTGCCGCCCACCTCGATCTTGGTCGGGATGTCGCCGGCCGATCCGTAGGTGAGCTCGACGCGGATCACGCTCCGGCGGCCCATCTTCACGCCCTGCTCGCTGACCAGCTCGACTTTCCGGGCGCGGGGCACGAGCCCGTACTTGACGGCGAAAGCGCCGAGCGGCCCGCTCGCAGAGCCCGTGGCCGGATCCTCGGGGATGTCGAAAACGTGGGGCGCGAACATGCGGCTGTAAAGGCGGTTGCCGCCCGCCGGGGCGAAGATGAATGCGGGGTGGGCTTCCTCTCCCCTGAAGAGATCGCGCAGCTTTTGCTGGTTCGACTCAGCCTCATCAACGGCGCGGGAATCCTTCAACGCGACATACAGGAACGGCACACCCGTCGAGGCCATCTGCGCCGGGACAGCCGGCTGAAGGTCGTCGCGCCTGACGCCGATCGCCTCGGCGACCCTGGTCTGGTCCTTGAAGATCTCGCCGAAGGTCACCGGCGGGTGCGTCATCCAGAATGCCAGGCCGTCCGGGTCGTTGACGCCTCTCACCGGCACAGGCCCGACGCCCTCTTCGAGCGTGAACTCCAGCGTGCCTTCTGGAACCAGGCCGTGCGTCGCCAGCACCCAGGCCGTCCCCACCGTGGGATGTCCCGCGAACGGCAGCTCCACGGCGGGCGTGAAGATGCGGAGCCTGGCGGCATGCGCCGGGTCCTCGGGGGGGAGCACAAACGTCGTTTCGGCCAGGTTCATCTCCTTGGCGATCTTCTGCATGACCTCGTCCGGGATGTCCTGGGCGTCGAGACGACGGCGAGCTGGTTGCCCGCCAACGGCTTGTCGGTGAATACATCGACCACGTGGATGGCGTGTGTCATGTCCTCAATTGAAAGCCGAGACGATCGCCAGCATTCCAAGCAGGGCGATGGCCAGGCCGCTGGCCGTGCTGATGACGCGCACCACTCGCGAAGTGACGCGAGATTGCAGCGTCGAGACGCCGAACCCGAGAACCGCCCACCAGGCCGCCGACCCAATCAGCACGCCCGTGACCAGCGAAGCCGGCCGCCCGAAACCTCCTCCTGAGCCAAGCCCCAGCGCAGCGGCCAGCGCGGCGAACGAGATGATCGTGGCGGGGTTGGTGATGGTCAGGCCGAGCGTGGATGCATAGGCCCAGGCGAGCCCGCGACCCGTCGCCGCAGCCTCCTTCTCCTCGAGCTTCGGCCGGTCGAGCAAGATGCGCACGCCAAGACCGATGAGGATTCCGCCACCCAGCAGAGCAAGCGGCCGCCGGTCATCGACCAGCGCGGAAGCCAGCGCCGCGATGCCGAACGCGGCGAGCGCGGCGTAGCAAGCGTCGGCCGTGGCGACGCCCAATCCAGAGGCGAGGCCGTACAGGCGGCCGCGGAGAAGGGTGCGCCTAAGGCACAGGAAGAAGATCGGGCCGGGCGATGCAGCAATCGCGAAGCCGAGGACGAACCCCCTGAGCAGCAGGCTGAACACCGGGCCCTCTCATCGCGCCGCAAATTGTATTAGAGGGAGCCGGACGCGACCCCCTCCCGTGGGGTGAGGAGCTAAGCGGAGGGTGTGATGCCGGGTTTCCCCGGCGAGAAATCAGCGGGCGAGTTCCCGTAGCCTAGAAACCCTGAAGGTCGGACTTGGACTCCCCAACTCGGCGACGAGCCTGCAAGGCGGACGGCTGCTGGTCGATGTCGCCCGCCGTGCTGAGGAGCATGGCTTCTCCTCGGTGGCGACGATCGGCCGCATCGCCTACCCGACCTACGAGGAGCTCGTCACCCTGGGCGCGGCGGCGGGCGCCACCCAGCGCATCGGGCTCATGACCGATGTCCTGCTCGCGCCCGCGCGCGATCCCATTCTGCTGGCCAAGCAGGCGGCTACGCTCGACCAGCTGTCCGGTGGCAGGCTCGTCCTCGGCATCGGCGTGGGCAGCCGGCCCGACGACTTCGCCGTCACGGGCCTCGGCTTCAAGGACCGGGGCAGGCGACTGGACGCCGCCCTGGAGCTCATGCATCGGATCTGGCTGGGCGAGCCGGCTCGTGGAACGGACAAGGCGATCGCGCCCAGGCCGGTCAACGGCCATTCGGTGCCGATGCTGTTCGGCGGCCGCTCCGAGCGCTCGGTCGCCCGCGCCGTGAAGTACGGGATCGGCTACACGATGGGCGGCGGCAGCCCCGAAGGGCTCAAGGCGATGATCGACCACGTGAGCGCGGCCTGGAAAAAGGCCGGTCGAGACGGCAAACCGGAGTTCCGCGCCCTCGGTTACTTCGCGCTCGGCGACGAGGTCCAGGCGGAGGCGCAGGCGAACGTGATCGAGTACTACGGCGACTACGGGGCGGCCGTTTGGCAGGGTGCGGTCAAGACACCCGCCGAAACCAAAGAGCGGATCAAGGCGTTCGAATCAGCAGGGTGCGACGAGGTCCTCATGTTCATGACCGCGCCGCTGCTGACGCAGGTGGATCGCCTGGCGGAGGCGGCGCTCTAACCACGGGAAACAACCGGTGAGCCTGCTGCTCGCCAGACGCCGCATTCTCACCTACGTTGGAATCGCCGCCGGCCTGACGGTCGCGGCGGTCGTCGGTTTCCTCGCTTATGAATCGATGACCGGGAGGGTGCAGGTGACTCCGAGCGCCCCTGTGACGGCGAAGGATTGCTCACCCGCGCCATGCGCGAACGTGCGGGGATACACGCTGTGGGTCTCCCATCCCACCGTGGACGGCAACCTGGTGCGCATGCAGGTTCGGTTCAAGAACTCGAGCGGTTCGACCCACGCCTCCCCAGAAGACCTGCAGCTGATCGACTCGGCCCAGCACTCGTCCGGCCTCATCACCGACGCCGCGGAGTGCAGCTCGTGGGCCCGTCACGAGTTCAACAACGGAGCGAGCTTCGGTCCGATCGATGTGTGCTTCCGGGTCACCACGGCCACGTCTCCTTTCACGCTGCGCTGGTCGCCGGACTTCGGCTTCCTTTGTTGTCAGCAGGACATCACGATCGCGCTGACCTGAGCTTCAGCGCGACATCGGGGCGGTTCGTGATCAGCGCGGCCACCCTGTCGTCCGCGATGAAGCGCGCGATGGCCGGCTCCTCGTCAACGGTCCACACCCAGGCCGGCACGTTGTGTCTCTCGCAGTAATGCAGGACGTTCAAGGCGGCGAGCTGGTGGTGCACGGCAACGAAGTCGGCATGGCAGCGCTCGAGCCGGCGCCGTGGGAGAATCTCGCCCAGCCGCACGCGCAGCCTCTTCCATGGCGAGGCGCCGGTGAGCTCGTCGCCGAGTGACAGCCCGGCCCGGAGTCGCGGAAACTGCTCCTTGACGGCGCGCACGACCTCGTCACCGCCGGTGATGACGAGCGCTGCGGGGGACACGGCGAGGGCGCGATTGACGATCTCCGCCTCGTAGCCGGTCTCTTTCAGGTCGAGCTGCAGGCCCGCGCGCCCGGCGACGACGTCGAGCAGATCGTCGAAGGTGAGGGCCTCACCGCCGAGCTCCTCGGTAAGGTCGTGGTAGGCAAACGCGCGGATGGGCCGGCCTGAGACTGTGCAATCGTCGTGGCAGATCATGCTGACCCCGTCTTTGGTTTTCCGCACGTCGAACTCGACATAGTCGGCGCCCAGCGTGACCGCGTGCTCATAGCGCTGGGCGGCGGTCTGGCCTGCGGTGATGGCGCCTCCGCGATGTGCGCTGATGAGCGGTTTCACGCGCAGCAGCTTGCCACCCGGCACACATTGCCGGGAGACTTAGAGATGTGATCGCGCACCGGCCCACAGTAGTCATCACAGGGGCGACGGGTGCGATCGGCTCCGCCACCGCTCGTGTGCTGAGTGGGCGCGGAGCGAAGATCGTGCTGATGGCCCGCCCGTCCGAACGGCTGGACGCCCTGGCCAGGCGGCTGGGTGGCGCGGACAAGCGGGTCGAGAGCGTGCCGGTCGACCTGTCTTCGATGGCGTCGGTGCGCGCCGCGGCGCGTGAGATCAACCGTGCCGGCGGACGCGTGGACGCGCTGCTCAATATTGCGGCCGTGTTCACTCCCCGCTACCAGAGGACGGCCGATGGCTTCGAGCTGATGCTCGCCGTCAACCACCTCGGACCATTCCTGCTGACCAACCTGCTGCGGGACCGCCTCATCCGGGCCGGGCGGGTGATCACCGTCACCGCGCCTTCGACCACGCGTCTCGACGTCGACAGGCTGCTCGACAAGTACCGCTTCGACGCGATGCACAGTTTCGGCGCCACCAAGGCCGCCAACCTCATGTTCACATTCGAGCTGGCGCGCCGGGCGAACCGGTGGGACGTCCGCGCCAACGCGTTCCACCCCGGCCTGGTGCGTTCGGAGCTGATGAAGGAAGCGCCCCAGGGGCTGCGCTTCCTTGCGCGGTGGGCCTCGGGCAGCCCCGACCGCGCCGCCCAGGACCTTGCCGAGCTCGCCCTGTCCCCCGCCCGAGCCGGCACGACCGGCTGGTTCTTCAAGGGCAACCGCCGCGTCGATGGGCCCAAATCGTCCCAGGACATTGCTTTGCAAGGCGAGCTGTGGCAACGCAGTGCGGAGCTGGTGGAGCTGGAAGACGCGGGGTTCTAGGCAAACCGTGGCGCGGGTGCATCCTCCACACATCCCGCGCGCAATCCCTTCACATCTCCCTCACAACTCCGGCGAAGGATGAGTGCTGTAGCAAGCAGCTCGGATTTCGAAAGGAGTGCATCTTCATGAGACGCGGTTTTGGTTTGATCGGGCTGATCCTGACGGCGATCAT
>JBOHUP010000032.1:0-9997 GCA_050734615.1 Candidatus Dormibacteraceae bacterium
CCTCGACACTGCCCGCGATCTTGAGATCGCCCTGGATCTCGAGGCGGCCCTGCAAGACGTCCCGCGGGCCGAGGTTGACTACGTTGGTCCCGCCATTCGCGGTGGTCCCCTGCGCGTGAGTCGCCGATTTTTCAGCTTGGGCCATGGAATCCTCCACTGGATTGATCGTGCCTTCCATACTTGGTGCTCAACTCTCTGAGCTCAGCGGACTTGCGCTTCGCAGCCAAGCGGAGCCTGGATTTGAGCGGGCTAGCATCGTAACAGGCGTGCCGGCAGTGATCGAGGAAGGTTAGGACCGGGCTCGGGAGGCATCCCGGATCCAGTTTTTGGAGTGCGTACCACCGTGATGGACCCGGATTCGTCGGACGAGATGATCGACCACCTGGTCGACTTCTTCGATCGGGTCGCGTCGAGCTACGACAACTGGGCGGGCGGGCAGCACACGCGCGTGGCGGCACGGCTGGTCGAGCTGGCGGCGCCCCAGAAAGGGGAGCATGCCCTAGACGTCGGGACGGGCACCGGACTGGTGGCCCACCTGGTCGCGCCCAAGGTGAGTCCCGGCACTGTGATCGGCATCGATCTTTCGGAGCGGATGCTCTCGATCGCCCGGTCCAAGAAGAGCTCAGACCACCGGGTTTCCAGCCTCAAGAAGCTCCAGTTCCTCGGCATGGCGGCCGAGGACCTCGTGTTCAGGCCAGACTCGTTCGACCTCGTCACCATGGGCGAGGCGCTGGCTTACTTCGCGGACCCGACCGCCGCGCTTTCCGAGGCGGCGAGGGTTCTGCGGCAGGGCGGCCGCCTCGCCGTCTCATGCCAGCGGCGCAGCCTCAGCACGCGCGCCCAGGACCTCTTCTTCCAGGGCCTCGCTCCGCTCGCGAGGCGTCACTACCTGAGGCTGCCGCGCTACAGCTCCGAACGCTCGCGTTTCGGCGAGCCTGACGTCCTGCCCCAGATTCTCGGCTCGGCCGGCTTCGAGGTGACCCGGATGACCGAGACGGTGACCGGCGGCCGCACGCAAGATGCGCGCGAATGGACCGACCTGATGGCCGGCGCGGGCCCACTGCCCTACACCTTGATCAACTCGCTCGGTCCGCGTTATCGCACCGAGCTCGAGGCGGAGGTCGAGTCGGCGATGGGCAGCCTCGGCGACCCGGACGATGCCTATCGCTATCACCACTCCTATTTGATTGCCGTCGCGCGCAAGCGCTGAGGGCCGAGTGTCACCGCGACCGTCAGCGCGGCCAGAAGACAGATGGCGGCCGCAATGGTGAAAATCTCGCGATATTCCTGGAGAAACGCCGCGGCGACCAACTGCTCCAGCTCGCGGATTCGCGCTCGAACATCACTGCCGTGCAGGACCGGGGTGCCGAGCACCTGGTGAAAGCGGTACAGGCCGAATGCGGTGAGCGCCGAAAGCCCGACCAGCATTCCCATCGTGCGCGCGAGGACCACGAGGCTCGTCACAAGGCCGTGGCTCTGCTCGCGGGTCAGCGACAGCACAGACGCGGTGAGCGGAGCGATGACCAGCCCGAAGCCCAGCCCACATGCTCCGAGCGCGATGTCGGCCTGGCGTAGGGGGCCGAGGTGAAGGTTCAGCTCATTCGCCGTCCAGCCGGCCATCTGCAAGAACGACACCGCTGACAGGACGACACCGGCGGTCGCCGTCAGTCGCGCTCCTGCCCTGGCGGCGACCACTCCACCAATCACCGCGCCGATGGGGATCCCGGCCAGGAACTGCGTGAGCAGCAGGCCGGAACCGAGCTGGTCGAGGTTGAAGACCAGCCGCCCGAGAATCGGGACGTCGACCAGCGCGACCATCAGCGCTGCTCCGATCAGCACGTTTGCCACCGACGCGCCGGCAAAACCACGGCTGCGCAGGAGCTCGCGCGGGATGAGCGGTTCCAGTCGTCGAAGCTGCCGCCAGGCGTACCAGGCCAGGCACGCCAGGCTGAGGGCGAACGCGGGCAGGAAAAAAGCGTTGACCGCCCGCCGGCTGGGATCGTCCGGGTAGAGGGCCAGGACGAGCATGCCCAGCCCGACTCCAAGCAGCCCCGCCCCCAGCCAGTCGACCGACGAGCTCGCGGGGCTGGGTCCTGGCGCGCCGCCGCGCATGGCCAGGACCAGGCCGGCGGCGCAGATCGCCGCCAGCGGCAGATTCAGCCAGAAGACGAACCGCCAGCCCCCCAAACCGGCCGCTGCCGCGGCCAGGGTCGCTCCGTAGAGGGGCCCGAAGACGCTGCCCGCCTCCTGGAGCGCGGCCACCGACCCAAGGGCCATGGTGCGCGCCCGGCCGCGGTACAGGTCCGCCGCCAGCGCCAGCGACAGCGGGACTAGGCCCCCGCCGCCCAGCCCTTGGACGAACCGGCCTGCGACCAGCCACGGCAGCCCGGCGAAGCTCCACTGCCCGGCGGTGGCCGTGATCGCCGAGCCGGCCGCAAACCCTGCCATGCACGCCGCGTAGACCGGGGCCCGGCCGCGGGCGTCGGAGTATGCGCCGAGCAGGGGCATGGCGATTACGTATCCGGCCAGGAAGCCCGTGACGATCGGCGCCGCCTTCTCGAACTGGTCGATGGTCAGCCCGACGTCGCCCGTCATGGCCGGCAGCAGGGTCACGACGACGTAGGCGTCGAGGGCCGCGATGAAGAGTCCAGCGCCGGCCAGGCCGAGCAAGAGGCGCTTTGACACCTGTCTTGCCGCGGCTAAGGCGATGGCGAGGTGATGCTGACCGGAGAGTTGAACCCAGCGATGTCGACCTCGACCGCGCTGTCCTTGCCGGCGTCGCCGAACGGCCCGTCCAGGGTCGCTTTGCGGATCAGGTGGTCGGAGGCCCCGATCCAGATCGTCGCCTGCACGTTGCCGCTAGGGGTGAGCTGCGCGAGCATGGCGTGGACCTCGTCCGGGGTGTAGGTCGCGCTGACGCGATAGGAGCTCACGCCGCCGGCCGCCTCGGTACCGAGGTACTTGGGGCTCAGGCCGGCGGGGATGACCGCGGGCAGGCCGGTGGCCGGGTTGAACAGCTTGGCCGCGTCAGGGATGGCGGCGGCGTCGGGGCCGGTGAACTCCTGAAACTTGGCGAACGGTAGAAGGACGAAGACATGCCCGCTCGTAATGACGACTTCGATGCTGATCGAAAGGTCTTGCTGCTTGACCGTATAGGTGGTGTCGCTGTCGCCTGGGAGCCGCACGGAGGCTTTCGCGCCGCTGAGGGCAAAGCCCTGGAAGGACACTGTTCCTTTCGTGAACTTCAGGTTGGCGGTCACCGATGTGATCTTCGCCATCGCCGCGGCACCATCACGCAGAGCCTGAGTGGCATCGACGCTCTTGGGCGGGACGCTGCCGCCACCACAAGCCGCGAGCAGCAGGGCGGCGGATACGACTAGGAGTCGCCTCACGAGTCGGTTCGCGCCGCCCGCGCCCGATCCTCGCCTGCCCTGACGATGAGACGGATCGGCCGGTCGTAGAAGACGTAATCCCACGCCCAGTTGACGAGCACCAGGATGCGGCTTCGGAAGCTGATCACGTTCACGAGGTGCACCGCGAGCCACATCAACCAGCCGAGGAAACCTGACAGCCGCACGGCCCCGAGCTCCGCGACCGCCGAGTTGCGCCCGATGGTCGCCATGATGCCGGGGTCCTTGTAGCGAAAAGCTTTGGCGGCGCCGTTCCGCACCATCTCATCGATGGTGGCGGCCACGTGCTTGCCCTCCTGCATGGCGACAGGGATCAGCATCGGCAGCAGCACCTCCGCGTCGGTGGCTCCCGACAGGTCTCCGATCACGAACACGACCGGATGGCCGGGCACCTGGAGCGTGGCCTCGACGAGAATTCGCTTCTGGCGCACGAGCTGGACTCCGACCGCCGCCCCCAGCTCGGACGCCCGAACTCCGGCGGTCCAGATCACGGTACCGGCGGGGATCTCCCTTCTGTCCGCCAGCCTCACGGCGTCATCTCCGACGGACTCGACTTTGGCGCCGAGCATCACCTGGACTCCTTTCTTCAGCAGGGACTTACGGGCCGCTTCACGAAGCGGTGGCTCAAAGGTGCCCAGCACATGGGGTGCGGCCTCGAGCAACAGCACCACCACCTCGGCCAGGTCGAGGTCGCGGTAATCCTTGCGCAGGACGAGGTGGATCAGCTCGGAAAGCGCCCCCGCCATCTCGACCCCGGTGGGACCGCCGCCGATCACCGCGAAGGTCAGCAGCGCCTTGCGCCGGGACGGATCGGTCACCCAGCGCGAAGACTCGAACTGGGAGAGCACTCGGTTCCGGAGAGCCAGTCCGTCGCCCAGGTCCTTGAGACCAAACGTGTGCTGCGCCAGCGACTGATTGTCGAAATAGTCGCTTTGCGCTCCGGTGGCCAGCACCAGGTAGTCATACGCGATGGGTCCGTGATCGGTCTTGAGCTCCCGGCGGCCCATGTCCACCCCGCTCACCTCCGCCTGTCGGAAGTCGACATTGGAGATTGGGCGAATGAGCTCTCGGACGGGCCGGGCGATCTCCCCCGGATCGAGCAGCGCCGACGCCACCTGGTACAGCAGGGGAGTGAAAAGGTGGTAGTTGTTGCGGTCGACCAGCAGCACGTCGACAGCCGCGTGCCTGAGCGCCCTGGCGCATGTAAGGCCCCCGAACCCCGCGCCTGCGATGACGACCCGCGGTGGTTTCATGGGGCCGGCGGTTTGCGGTACCGTCCTTGTCCGCCACGCCGGCGGTTGGCCATATTGTCCAGCGCCGTCGCGCCGCCGGTGGCATCCAGCAGCGACTTCGGCAGCTTCTGCTTCTTCTTGATCACCGGCTCGAACAGGTCGCCGAGCTTGTCGACTCGTTTGAGAACCTGATCGGAATCGAAGACGAGCTGGCTCGGATCTTTCGCCTTCAAGCACTTTTCGACCTCGTCCCACGTCACCGGTGTCGAGACCGTGGGTCGCGTTCGCGCGCGGAGCGAGTAGACATTGACTGTCGTCTTGTACTCGTCGTTCTGGCTCCAGTCGATCAGGACGCGGCCCGTCCGCAGCTCCTTCAGCTGCTTGTGCACCGCGAGGTCCCGGTGCTGCTCTTCGAACAGCTGAGCGAGGCCCTTGGACACGACCTTCGTCTCGACATATGTGACCTTGGTGTTCAACGGCACGTACAGCTGCAGGCCTTTCGAGCCCGACGTCTTGGCCCAGCACTCGAGGCCGTGCTCGGCAAACACGTCGCGAAGCATCAGGCCGATGCGGCAGCACTCGACGATGGTCGCCGGTGGACCTGGGTCCAGGTCGAAGACCAGCGTGCGCGGCTCCGGAAGGTTGCTCGCCAGCGACAGCGAAGTGTGGTACTCGAGCGTGGCGAGGTTGGCGAGCCAGACCACGGTCGGCAGGTCCTGCGCAAGGCAGTAGTACATGTCGCGGTTGTTGCCGCCACTCCACACGGTCGCCGTCTCCACCCAGGGCGGCCGGTGCTTGGGGCAGTTCTTCTCGTAGAAGAACTCGGCATCGACTCCATTGGGATAGCGCTTGAGGGTCAGCGGGTGGTCACGGGTGTGCGGCAGAATCGCCGGCGCGATGCGCGTGTAGTAGTCGATGACCTGCGCCTTGGTGAAGCCGACCTCGGGATACAGGATCTTCTCGAGGTTGGTCAGCTTGAGGGTGCGTTCCTCGATCTGCACCTCGACAGAGGTTTCTTTAGCCACCTTCGCGCACCACCTGTTGGGCAGGCTTGTCGACGCGCAGGCCTTTGAACGCCGGCGCCCGCAGCTGCCCGGATCTTGTCCACTCTACGAACTCGAACTCGCCGACGAGCTTCGGTTTGACGAAATGGGCGGCGCGAGGAGGAGATCCGACATCGAACGGACTCCTCTCCTGGGCCAGAGGCTTCAGCTGGCCGTTCAACTTCTCGAGCATGGCGTCGGTGAAGCCGGTCCCGACCTTGCCCGCATACACGAACTTTCCCTGGTCGTAGTAACCGAGCAGAAGAGCCCCAGGATAGCCGCGCCGCTTGCCCTCGCCTTCGAGCCAGCCGGCGATCACCAGCTCCTGACGGTTGCGGTTCTTGACCTTCACCCAGGCTCCACTTCGGCGTCCCGGCTCGTATTTCGAGTCAAGGCGCTTGGCCACCACGCCCTCGAGGCCGGCCTTCACGCTGGCTTCCAGCATCGCCTGGCCGCCGCCCTTTTCGTACGGTGGCGTCTGCCAGCAGGCGCCCGCCAGCTTCAGGCGCTCCAGCTCGCGCCGCCGGTCCGTGTACGCCAGCGCCATCAGCGAGTGGCCGTCCTGCCACAGCACGTCGAAGACCATATAGGTCACTGGGACCACTTTCATCTTGCGGCGGATCTCGGACTCTGACGTCAGGCCCATGCGCTGTTGGATTTCCTCGAAGCTCGGGCGTCCCTTCTCATCGAGGGCCACCACTTCGCCGTCGAGGATGACCTCTTTGGATCCAAGCGCGCGACCCATCGCGTGGATCTCCGGATAGCGCGGCGCGATCTCCTCACCGGTGCGGCTCACCAGCCTCACCCGGCCTCCTTCGACGAATGCGAGCGCACGGATGCCGTCCCACTTGAACTCGAATCCCCATCCCGTCTCGGGCGTCGGGATCGCGGAACCCAGCTTGGCCGTCATCGGCTCGATCTTGTCCGGCATCGCCTTCCGGCCGGGGTCCTGTGGCGGGTCCATGCGGTGGATCATCCAGTCCTCTCCGCGGGTCCGAAACAGCACGTAGCGGCCCTGCACGTGCTCGCCGTGGAGGATCACCATGACCTCGCGGTCGGACCACTTTTCGGTGTCGTACGTGCCGTGATCCCAGATGGAGACCTGTCCCGCCCCGTAGTTGCCCGCCGGGATCTGTCCCGCGAAGTCGATGTAGCCGAGAGGATGGTCCTCGACGTGGACCGCAAGGTGGTTTTTCTTCGGGTCGGCAGGGACGCCTTTCGGCACGGCCCATGACACCAGGACCCCATCACGCTCCAGGCGGAAGTCCCAGTGCAGCCGTCGCGCATGGTGCTCCTGCACCACAAACCTCAGCGCCGCCGGGGCCTTGCGCGGCACACGGCCGCCAGGCTCCGGAGTGCGCTTGAAATCTCGCTTGGCCTCGTACTCGGCTAGCTTCTTGGCCACGATAAAAGGTTAGGCCACAGCCGCGCCCTCCTTCTCGGTGACGTCGGAGATGACCCTTGCCGGCCGGGTGAATGCGGCGGCGATCGACGCTGCGACCAGCACGACGATGGGCAGAACCATCGTCGGGTGCATGGCGTCGACGAACGCCTGGGTGAACACGTGGTGAGCGATCGCCTGGACTTGCGCGGGCAGCTGCAAGCTCGCGCCTGACTGGCCGGCCCCAACCTCGAAGCCGCTTCGCGCGGCATGGCTGAACCCGCTCACGAAGAAGGCCTGGTACTGGCTCGGCAGCTGTGCTGACGCGGCCACCGCCCGGTCATGCAGCGCGAGCGCCAGGCGGTTCTGCAAGAAAGCGCCCACCACCGCGCTGGCCATGACGCCGCCGAGCTCCTGGATCGTGTTGACCACGCCCGAGGCAACCCCGCCGAGGTGGACTGGCAGATCGCGGGTGGCGACGCTGAACACCGGCGTCCAGATGAAGCCCATGCCGAGGCCGCTCACGATCAGGCCCGGCGTGAACGCCCAGCGGCCTGAGTCGGCGTGCGCCGCCCAGTCGATGTAGCCCGTGCCTGCCGCAAGCGCCAGCAGTCCAGGTACGAGCAGCAGCTTGCCGTCGACCTTCTGGCTCAAGCCGCCGGCCAGGCCCGAGGAGAAGAACATCGCCAGCGGCTGGATCGCCAGCGTCAAACCGGCGTCGATGGCGCTGAGGCCCAGGACCGACTGCATATAGATGGTGAGCGGTAGGTAGATGCCGAGGATCGCAAAGCCCATCGCCGCCATGACCAGCGTCATCAGGGTGAAGTTGCGGTCTTTGAAGACTACGAAAGGAAGCAGCGGCTCGCCGCTTTGGCCCCGGGCCTGGTGGAACCCGAACGCGCCGAGAAGGACGGCGCCGGCGCCGATGATCTCCGGGATGGTGACCAAGCCGATCACTCTGCCCCAGTCGTAACGCTGTCCTTCGATCAAGCCGTAGATGACGCCGAACAAGCCGGCAGTCGCCAGTCCGACACCAACCAGGTCAAGGCGATGCCGCCGTCCCGGGCGAAGGTCCGGGATGAGCAGGAGCGCCAGGGCGAAGGTGAGGATGCCGATCGGGAGGTTGACGATGAAGATCGAGCGCCAACCGAAGTGGGTGACGAGAAAACCGCCCACGGTGGGACCGGCGATCACCGCCAGCCCCGCGAGCACTCCATAGATCGCGAAGACTCCACCGCGCTTCTCGACGGGAAAGAGCGAAAGCATCAGCGGCATGCCTTGCGGCGCGAGCACCGCGGCGCCCGCGCCCTGCAGGGAGCGCGAGACGATCAGCTGCGCCGGATCCTGCGCCAGCGCGCTCAAGACCGAGGCGGCCGTGAAGATGACGACGCCCGCGGCAAACAGGTTCCTCGGGCCGTAGATGTCGCCCAATCTCGCGGACGTGATGAGCAGCACGGCGTAAAGGAGGCTGTACGCGTTGAGTACCCACAGCACCTGGTCCAGGCTGGCGTGCAAGCCGTCGAGGATCGAGGGGATCGCGATGTTGACGATGGTCAGGTCGAGTAGGGTCATGAACACGCCGAGTGCGAGCACCAGCAGCGCGGCCATCGGGTGTCTGCGAAGTTGGTTCATGGCTTCAGGTCTCCTTTCAAGTCAGCGGACGGGTGCACGAAAAGTCATCGAGCCCATGGCCAAAACACCGGGACTCTCTTTGTCTAACGATGTTAGGTGCATTGGTTGGTATCATACCCCTAACATTGTTAGCGATGTAACTGTCACTAAAGTGAATAGAGGAGAATTACGTGGACTTGAGCCCCCGCGAAGCGGCAAGGCAGCCAGGACTGACCCGGGAGCGCCTGGTCGAGGCCGCACTCGAGCTGATCAACGAGGAGGGTCTCGATGGTCTCTCGATGCGAGCCCTGGCCGACCGGCTTCAGGTCAGGGCAGCTTCCCTGTACTGGCACGTCCGTGACCGCCGCGAGCTGCTCGAGCTGCTGGCCGAGTCGATCCTCGAGGCCGTGAGGCGACCGAGGGCGCAAGCGGGCTGGCGCGCAGCGATCATCGATGCCGGTGACGCGCTCGCCGAGAGGGTTGCCGGCCAGAAAGACGCGGACCGCATCCTCCTGGAGGTTGCGGGCGCGATCGTCCGGAGCGCCACCTACGACGAGATGAAACGACAGCTGGTCGAGGCGGGATTACGGCCGGCCGAGGCGTCCGCAGTGGCGCTGATGGCGATCACGGATCTCATCGCCTCGCCCGCCCCGACCGATGCGCCGCCGGTGGCGGGCTCGGTGGCGTCGATCGCCATCGACTCGGGCTCTCGGGGGGTGCTGCTGCGGGCCGGGACGGGTATGCAAGGGCTCATCCGCCCGGCGCGAGATCGGAGGACGGCTGCGCCTGCGATCGTGCGGGGCGAGACCGTGGTGGTGCGGCGCTTGCGAGGTGTTGGATTTGGCGAGATCGAGTTGAACCCGCGACATGCTTGGCGCTTCCAAATCCAGGGCGCCACGTGGAACACGGTGCTCGACCTCGGAGGCATCGACGTCCGCGCGATCAAGCTGGACAGCGGCGCGGCCAAAGTTGAGTGCTTCCTTTCCGCGCCACGGGGTGTCGTGCCGATCGAGGTCTCCGGTGGCGTGGTCGGCGTCGCCTTGCATCGTTCGGCCAGGGTGGCCGTGGCCGCGGACATCAGCGCCGGCGCGGTCCGGCTGAAGCTGGACGACCACTCGATCAAGGCCTCGGTGCAGGACTCGCAGTGGGAGAGCGAGGACGGTGCGGCGTCAAACCCGAATCGATACCAGCTGCGTATCAGCGGCGGCGCGGTCCAGGTGAGCATCGACACCGTGGCCAAGGTCGCCGAACCACAGACGCCTGAGCCGGCGCTCGAGCCGGCCGGCAAGCCCGCATCGGCCCTGGAGATCCTTCTCGACG